>NZ_WOWO01000003.1:600000-771916 GCF_009831455.1 Salinirussus salinus
ACCGGTCGGTCAGCGGCCCGTGCGGGCTGCCCTACGCTGCCAGCCGGATCCCCATCTCCAGTTCGAGCCCGCTCTCCTCGGTCGTCTCGAAGCCCACGGAGTGGTACAGCCGGACGGCGGGGTCGTTCCACCGCTCGACGGTCAGCCAGACCCGGTCGATTCCCTCCTCCTGTGCCAGCCCCAGGAGCGTCTGGAGGAGTTCGGTCCCGATGCCCGCGGACTGGTAGGGCTGGAGGACGAAGATCGCCAGCTCGTAGGCCCCGTTGCCGTCCGGGACGAGCATCGCGTGACCGACGACGTCGCCGTCGGCGACCGCGACGACGGTCGGACAGTCCGGGCCGGTGACGGCGTCGAGCCACTCGCGGATGGCGTCCTCGCGGCTCGGCGGGATCCCCTGGGCGCGGTCCTCGGGGTCGAACTCCACGTACATCCCGACCAGCGCCTCGTAGTCGTCCTCGTCGGCCGTGCGGATGGTGACCGGCCGGTCCTCCCGGTCGGTGAACTCCCGGGGCGGGGGCGGGAACTCGCCGGCCGGTTCGTCGGGGAACTGCGTCATCTGAGCAGGGTCACGGAACTGCGGGCGTTCAGCAGCACGAACTCCGCGGCGTCGCTCAGGCGGACCTTCCCCATCGGGCTCCGGGTCCCGCCGGGGATGACCAGCCTGTCGTAGCCGCCGGCGTCGGCCAGCTCGACCAGCTGGCTTCCGGGGTCGCCCTCGACGTGCTCGACGCGGGCATCGAAGCCGAGTTCGTCGAGGTGGTCCCGGACTCGTGTTTCGACGGCCGCGACGTCCTCGGCCCCGCCGTCCCCGGCGTAGACAGCGACCGTGAGGTCGTCGCCGGCCTCCCGGGCTCGACCGACGACGGCCTCCAGGGCGGCCCCGGCGTCGTCGCCGGCACCGATACCCAAGAGCAGTTTCATATCCACATAGCCGACACCGAGCGGCCAAAAGCTTCCGGTCGCGGCCGCTCCTGGGAGGGCGGGCCGGGACCGCGACCGGCGACACCCTTTTTCTCGGCGCGCGCGCAACGACCGGCATGCCCGACGACCCGGCCGAGGCAGACGACCGCGACGGTGCCGACGACGACCGCGAGGACGACGACGCGTCAGAGACGGCTCCCGGCCCCGAATCGGCCGGGACGGCGGCGACAGCGGAGCCGGACATGCCCGACGAACCGACCGGGACGGACGAACCGGCAGCGGCGGACGAGCCGGCCGGAACCGGCGAGTCAGACGGGGCTGACGGGTCAGACCTCCCCGAGGACGTCCGCACCTACGACCGCTTCACCAAGATCGACGGCAGCACCTACGACCGGGCGAACGACTTCCTGCGCGAGCGCACCTACATCACCGCCCGCGAGTGGGCGATCGCCCGCCTGTGCGCCGATTTCCGGACCGAAACGGGCGTCGAGATGACGAAGATCGGCGAGAACCTCCCCGAACTGGTCCCCTTCATGACCGACACCTACACTCCCCAGGCGGTCAACCAGGCCCGCGCGTCCTTCGAGGAGAAGGTCCGCAAGTCGGGGGCGACATTTCTCTACGGGGCGATGAGCGACTTCTTCACCGCCGAGGAGCTGGACGACGTGATGTACGAGGCCACCGAGGTGGCGAAGTTCCTGCTGGAGGTCGAGGGGGTGGACCTCTCCGTCGAGGAGGAACTTGAGGCCGAGGACCAGATCTCGGAGGTGATGCGCGAGGTTCGCGAGCACTCCGCCGCGCTGCGTCACGACCAGGTGACCTGCCCGGAGTGTGGCCACCACTTCGAGGCCACGGGAGCCGACGCCAACGACGCGAGCGCCGGCGACGACTGACGCGGGCTACCGGCCGGACTCGCGGTCGCCCTCGCCGGCCCCGGCGGGTCCACCGCCGTCTTCGCCGGCGCCGGTGGAACCGCCAGTTCCGGTTTCGGTGCCGGCTCCGCCTTCGTCCGCGGCCCCCGTCTCGCGGCCGACGGGGGCGGGCTCCCCGGCGTCCGGCCGCGGACGCCGGACGTTCCTGCCCCGGTGGTCGGCGAACGGTTCCGCTGCACTGCGCTCGTAAACGACCGTCCCGCGGACCATCGTCCACTCGGGGAACACGGCATCGCGGCCCTCGAAGGGCGTCCAGTCACACTTCGTGTGCAGGTCCTCCGCACGGACCTCCGTGCTCGTCCCCGGGTCCACGAGCACGAGGTCGGCGTCGTACCCTTCGGCTATCCGGCCCTTCCCCTCGACCCCGAAGACGTCGGCGGGGTTCGCGGCCGTGAGGTCGCGCACGCGTTCGTACCCGATCCGGCCCGTGCGGGCCTCAGCGAGCAGCAGGGGAAGCGCGGTCTCGACGCCCGGGACGCCGCTCGGCGCCTCCCAGATGCTCGCCTCCTTCTCGGCGCGGGTGTGGGGGGCGTGGTCGGTCGCCACCATGTCGACGGGCCCGTCGGCGACCCGGTCGAAGACCCGCTGGCGGCGCTTCTCGCGGCGCAGCGGGGGGTTCATCCGACCGAACGTGCCCAGCTCCGTGAGGTCGCTCCGGGAGAGGAACATGTGGTGGGGCGTCACTTCGGTGGTCATCCCGGCCTCGCTCGCAGCGTCGATCCCCTCGGGCGTGCTGGCGTGGGCGATGTGGACCTCCGTCTCCCGCTCCTGGGCGACCCGGCAGGCCCGCTCGACGGCGGCGACCTCCGCACGGGCGGTCCGGTAGGCCGACCAGGCATCGGCGTCGGTCCGCTCGCGGGCGCTCTCGTTGAACCGCGAGGCGTCCTCGGCGTGAACGGTAACGGGAACCTCCTCCGTTCGGGCCCGGTCCAGCGCCCGCGAGAACAGCGGCGTGTCGATCCCCATGTCGCCGGTCGAATCGGCGAGGAAGACCTCCCCCAGCGCAAAGAGCGGGCGGTCGAACAGCGTCGAGGGCTCCCAGCCGTCGACGACGCCGCCGTTGATCCCGTAGTCCACGAGGGCGTCGGTAGCAAAGTCTTCCTTGCCGTCGAAGGCAGCGCCGTCGACGGTCGGCGGGTCGGTGTTGGGCTGGTCGACGACCGTCGTCACGCCGCCCGCCGCCGCGCTCCGTGTGCCGGTGGCCCAGGTCTCCTTGTGGGAAAAGCCGGGCTGGCGGAAGTGGACGTGGACGTCTATCATCCCCGGGAGCAGTCGCTTGCCGGTGGCGTCCCGGACCTCTTCGCCCTCGCCGGGGGAAAGCGCCCCGGCCTCCGCGACGGCCCCGACCCGCTCGCCGTCGACGCGTACGTCACGCCGCCGGCCGTCGGCGAGCGTGGCGTTGCGGATGAGCATACCCCCTCTCCCCCCGCGCCGCGGTTAAATCTTCGCAGGGCGGTCCGGGACCGCGGCTCTCCGGGTGTCGACTCCCTCCCGTTTCAAATACCTTCGAAGGTATCACCGATCATTTCCGCGTGGTCGAAGCCCGTCGGCGGGAGGTCGCCGGGGTCGACGGTGCGAACGCGGCGGGCCTCCTCGCGGGGCTCCGGCCGGGGGTCGTCGGCGACGGGCCGGCAGCGGTAGGCGGCGCTGACCGTCCCGCGCTCGTCGCGGTCGGGGTCGTCGTAGAGGCCGACGAACTCCTCGACTTCGACGTCGAGGCCGACCTCCTCCTGTACTTCCCGGACGCAGGCCTCGCGGGCGCGTTCCTCGCGTTCGACGAACCCGCCGGGCAGGACCCAGTACCCCTCGTAAGGGTCGTGGGTGCGCTCCATGACGAGCACCTCGCCGTCGAGGACGACCACGCCGTCGGTCGCGAGCGGTCGCGTCATGGCTGAGTCTGGGCGGCCGAGATACGTATCCCTGGCGCCCCGATTGCCCCGACCCGGAACGCTGCCCCGACCACCGTACTACCGCCAGTCCAGGCCCTCGGGGTCGGCCGGCGGCGCGAGCGGGCTCGCGGGTACGTCCCGCTGGATCTCCGGCGTGTTGTACCCCCGCGGCGCGAGGTCGTTGGGAGCGTCGGGGTAGAAGACGGAGGCCAGCGCCTGTAGCTGCCGGCGGCCCACGCCGAGTTCGAACTGGCCGCCGCCGTAGAGCTGTATGTCCCGCTCCAGCGCGTACTCGAGGGTGTCGAACAGCGCCTCCACAGTGCCAAAGCGCGAGGGTTTGATGTTCAGCCACTCGGGCTCGAAGGGCAGGTCCTCGACCGACCCGACGCCGGTGATCGGGTAGTCCCAGGAGACCCGGCCCTCGTGGCCCTCGAACAGCGGCCGGGTCTCCTCGGTCAGCGCGGGGTCCTCCACCACTGCGTCGGGGAACGTCTCTAGAACGAGTTCGTAGAGGTCCGGGTCGGGCTCTGCGTCCACCTCGGTCCCCTCGTACAGCCCCTTCAGGTCGAGGATGCGGACGGGCGCGAGCCCCGCCACTCGCTCGGCCAGCGCGGGGGTCCACTCGGGTGTCGGGTCGAGTTTGAACGCGAGGTCACCGTGGACATCGAGGGCTTGCTCGAGCCGGTCGGTCGTCGGCGGCTCACCCAACCGCGTGCTGACGACGAAGCTGACGGGGTCGTAGCTCCGGCCGAGCGCGCTCCCCAGCGTCTCGCCGGCCTGCCGGAGCGCAAGGTCCAGCGCCGCACTCTCGAGGGCCCACCGCCGGTAGTGTCGTGATACCTCCCGGTCCGGTTCCTTCGCGGGAAACAGATCGAGGCCGTCAAGCATCGACGAGAAAGAGTCGAGGGTGTACTCCCCGGACAGCGGGAACCGGTCGCCGTCCGGGTCCGCGTCCAGCAGCGCCTCCTGGTCGGGCGTGTCGTAGGTCACGTCCTCGCCGCGGCCGGTCGCGTCCGGCCCCCGCAGGGCGAAGACCGTCGACACTCGGGTGAAGTCGCTCGACGTCTCGCCCTCTAGCCGCGAGAGGTCGTACCCCTCGACGGCCAGCGGGAGGTCGGCGACCCGGTCGTACAGTGTCATCGGCCGGAGTAGGCGGCGACACGGCCTAACCGTTGGGGTAGGCGCGCGCCCGGTGACGGTACCGCGGTGTCGACGGGGCTAAGCCGGTCGCCGCCGTACCGCCGGCAATGGCCGTCACGCTCGCCGCGGACGTGCTCTCGCGGTACTGCCGGTTCTCGCTGTACAACTCCCCGTTCGTCGCCCACGACCGCGGCTGTGCGGTCGACCTGTACCCCGGCGACGAGACGACGACCGCGACCGCGGCCCCCTCGCCGGTGGCCGGCGAGGTCGTCGACACCCGGACAGTCGCCGCCCCTCCCAGGCCCTACGCCGCCGACGAGGACCACCTGGTTCTGGTCGACACCGGCGACCGCGTCGCCCGGATGCTGCACGTCGACCCGTCCGTCGAGGCCGGCGACACGGTCGCAGTCGGCGACGCGCTGGGCGAACTCGTCCGGGCCGGCTTCTTCGCCCCCTGGGTCCCCAACCACATCCACCTCGGCTTCCGCGACCGCGGCGACGACCCCTACCGCGCCTCCGGCTCGCTCCCGCTGAAACTCGGCTCCGACGTCGACCTCCGGCCCGTGGACTGGGACGGGACCGGGAAGGTCGTGGCCGCCGGCGAGACGTATGCGCTGCTGGACGCGCCCGTCCACCCCGCGCCGGGCGACGCCTTCGCGGGCGTCGCGGCCGGCGGTGCCCTCGAAGGTAACGCGGTCCTCGACGGCGGCTGTACACACTACGAGGGCGGCGGGCTGCTCGGGGGCGGGGTGGCTGGCGACGGGAGCTGCAGGCCGGGCGACGGCGGGGAGACAGTCGCGCTCGCAGGGACGGCCGTCGGGACGGCAAGCGGGAGACACGTGACCTGGCGGGACGTCGAGGTGCGCGCGAACGGCGACCCGGTCATTGGCGTGGCGCTGTTCTGTGGCCGCGACCGCGCGGGCGTGAAACTCGTCGGAGAGGGCGTCGACCTGTCGGTAGGACAGGACGTTTACGTGACCATCGAACTGGCGGGCGACTGAGACACGGTCGGTTCCCGGCGTCGGGGCCGGCGACCACCCACAGTTTTCAGCCCCGGCACGGAAGCGGCTCCATGGCACTCGTCGACACGCTCAGAGCGCGCGAGTCCGCGGTCGGGAACTGGCTCTCGCTGCGTGACCCGGCGGTCGCGGAGATCAGCGCCGAACTCGGCTTCGACTTCGTGGTGCTCGACATCGAGCACACGACCAACACCCTGGAAACGGTGGTCGACATGGCCCGGGCCACCGACGCCGCCGGGAGCGGGACGGAGGCCATCGTCCGCCTGCCCTGGAACGACCCTGTCGTGATCAAGCGGGTGCTCGACACCGGTGTCGCCGGCGTGATGTCCCCGATGGTCGACGACGCCGACGACGCTCGGGCGTTCGTCGAGGCGACCCGCTACCCGCCCGACGGCAATCGGGGCGTGGCCGGCGGCCGCGCGTCCCGGTACGGCCTGGAGATGGACGAGTACGTCCAGGAAGCGAACGAGCGCGTGCTCACCGTCGCGCAGGTCGAGACCGAATCCGGCTTCGAGCACGTCGAGGAGATCGCCGCCGTCGACGGGCTCGACGGCCTCTTTCTGGGTCCGGCGGACCTGTCGGCCAACCTGGGGATGTACGGCGAATACGAGTCCGAGCCCTTCCTCGACGCCGTCGACCGGGTGGTCGAGGCGGCCCACGCCGAGGACAAGCCGGTGGCGACGCTCGCCTTCGGCCGCGAGGAGATCGAACGCTACGTCGACCTGGGCTTTGACTTCATGATGGTCGGGACCGACACCAGTCACCTGATGGGTGGGGCCGCGACCTCGAAGGCGACCTTCGAGGAGGCCGTGGCGGACCGCGACGGCTGACCGGGCGCCCGCGAGGACCGGTCCGTTCCGGCCGGTCCGGACGCGGACCAGCAACTATAAAAATCGACCGACAGTCGGTGGATGGTATGGCAGACCACACCGCCGCGATCGCGGGCGTGTACGAACACCCGACCCGGGAGGCACCCGACAAGTCCACGGCCCAGCTCCACGGCGACGTGGCCGTCGGGGCGCTCGAGGACGCCGGGCTCGAAAAGGGTGACGTCGACGGCTACTTCACCGCCGGCCGGCCCGGCCGGGTCATGTCGATGGTCGATTACCTGGGCCTGCAGGACCTGGAGTACGTGGACTCGACGGACGTGGGCGGCACCTCCTACGTCTCCCACGTCGGCCACGCCGCCGCGGCCATCGCGGAGGGGAAGTGTGAGGTCGCACTCATCACGATGGCGGGCCGGCCGCGCTCGCGCTCCGGCGACGGCGGGCCACCCTCCGGCCCGCAGGCCGACTTCGAGGAGACCTACGGGATCGGCACCGTCAACATGTACGCCCTCGCGGCCCGCCGGCACATGCACGAGCACGGCACGACGGCCGAACAGCTCGCCGAGGTCCGCGTGGCGGCCTCCGAGCACGCCCAGTACAACGAGGACGCGATGTTCCAGGACCCCGTCACTGTCGAGGACGTCGTCGAGTCCCGGCTGGTCAGCGACCCGCTGCACCTGCTCGACTGCTGTGTCGTCTCCGACGGCGGCGGCGCGGTCGTCGTCGTCAGCCCCGAGGTCGCCGACGACCTCGACCGCGACTGCGTGTCGGTGCTGGGCCACGGCGAGGCCGTCAAACACCACGACGCCGGCGACATCGACCTCACCTATACCGGGGCCGTCGAGTCCGGCCCGCGGGCCTTCGAGGAGGCCGGCATCACCCACGACGACGTCGACTACGCCTCCATCTACGACTCCTTCACGATCACCGTCGTCGAGACGCTCGAGGACCTCGGCTTCTGCGAGAAAGGCGAGGGCGGCGAGTTCGTCGAGGGGGGGACGCTAAAGGCGCCCGACGGCGAGTTACCCTTCAACACTGATGGGGGTGGCCTCTGCAACAACCACCCCGCGAACCGCGGCGGGATGCCGAAGATCATCGAGACGGTCCGGCAGTTGCGCGGCGAGGCGAACGAGGAGGTTCAGGTGCCCGACGCCGAAATCGGGCTCTCCCATGGCACCGGCGGCAGCCTCGGGACGCGGATGACCAGCACTACCCTCGTCCTGGGGGGTGACCGGTGATGTCCGACGCCGGTGCCGGAGACCTCCCGTCACCCGACGTCTCGCCGACCCCCGAGACCGAGAAGTACTGGGCGGCCGCCGCCGAGGGTCGCCTGCTGGTGATGCGCTGTGCGGACTGTGACCGGTTCTACCACCCGCCGCGGGCCCGGTGTCCGGACTGTCTCTCCGAGAACACCGAGTGGACAGAGGCCAGCGGCGAGGGGGAGATCTACGCCCACTCCGTCACCCGCCAGATGGGGCCGCCCTACCACGAGGCGACGCCGTACGTGGTTGCCTACGTCGAACTCGAGGAAGGGCCCCGGATGCTGACCAACGTCGTCACCGACGACCCCGAGGCGCTCTCGGTCGGCCAGTCCGTCGAGGCCGTCTTCCACGAGACCGAGGACGGCGAGTACGCCATCCCCCGGTTCCGGCCGGTCTGACCCGGCGGGCGGGCGCCGACCCGCCCTCCTGTCCTGGCCCGCCCCGAGCCACCCCGCTTCGTCCCGTCCTGTTCACCGAAAGATACTTTGGCTCGTTAACGCTTCTCACGGCCATGCAGTTCGGCATCTTCTACGAGCACCAGTTGCCCCGGCCCTGGGACGAGGGCGACGAGCGCCGTCTCTACCAGGAGGCCTTAGAGCAGGTCGAGCTGGCCGACGAGCTCGGTCTGGACTACGTCTGGGAGGTCGAACACCACTTCCTGGAGGAGTACAGCCACTCCTCGGCGCCGGAGGTGTTCCTCGCCGCCGCCGCCCGCAACACCGAGCAGATCAAGCTCGGTCACGGGATCAAACTGATGCCCCCCGAGTACAACCCACCCCCGAGAGTCGCCGAGGAGGTGGCGACGCTCGACCTCGTTTCCGAGGGCCGCGTCCAGTGGGGCACCGGCGAGTCCGCGTCCCGGACCGAACTGGAGGGGTTCGGCGTCGAGCCGAGCGAGAAGTTCTCGAAGTGGCGGGAGGCCACCGAGCAGGTGGCGAACATGATGTCGATGGAGCCGTACCCGGGCTACGAGGGCGAACACTTCGAGATGCCCGCCCGCAACGTCGTCCCCAAGCCGATTCAGGACCCCCACCCGCCGCTGTGGATGGCCTGTTCGAGCCGGGAGATGATCGAGACCGCCGCCAGGTGTGGGGTGGGAGCGCTGTGTTTCGCCTTCGCCGACCCCGACGAGGCAGAACAGTGGGTCGACACCTACTACGAGACCTTCAGGGAGGAGTGTGTCCCCATCGGCCGGGCGGTCAACCCCAACGTCGCGATGACCACCGGCTTCTCCTGTCACGAGGACCCCGACGTGGCGGAGGAGCGGGGTGCCGAAGGGTTCGCGTTCTTCCAGTACGCACTGGGACACTACTACCAGTTCGGCGACCACACCCCCGGGGAGACGGACATCTGGGCGGAGTTCCAGGCCGCCGGCGGCGTCGACGCCCTCGATGAAGAGGACGTCCTGGAGTCGGCCATCGGGTCTCCCGAGGAGATCCGCGAGCACCTCAGGGGGTTCGAGGACGCCGGCGTCGACCAGGTCATCTTCGTCCAGCAGGGCGGCAACAACGAACACGAGCACATCTGTCACTCCCTGGAACTGTTCGCCGAGGAGGTGATGCCGGAGTTCCACGACCGCGACGCCGAGCACCGCCGCCAGAAGCGGACAGAGCTCGAGCCCTACGTCGAGCGGGCGATGGAGCGCAAGGAGACCATGGAGCCGGTCGACGAGGACGACCTCCCCCTGGTCCACCCCTACGAGCGGGCCGCCGACGACTGAGCCCGGGTCGCCCGAGGCCGGCGCCCCCCTTCAATCGCAAACGTGTGGGACGTTTCCACGTGTGCCATCCACATTTATCAGGGTGGAACGTAAGGGAAGTTCATGGACTTCAGTGTCCCCTCGGAAGCGAAACAGATCAACAAGGCGTTGGACGACTTTATCGAGCAGGAGGTCGACCCGCTGGAGAGCGAGCACCCCGAGTTCCTGGGGGAGGACTACGAGCGACACATCGTCGACGAGGACCACTACCAGGTCCCCGAGTACCGCGACATCGTCGAGCAGATCCGCAAGAAGTCAGTCGAGGCGGGCTTCTACGGCATGTCGATGCCAGAAGAGGTCGGCGGGGGCGGCGTCGACATCCTCACCCGCGGCATCGTCGGCGAGCACCTCGCCAACCGGCCGCCGGGCTTTCACAGCGCCATCCTCGGCGGGGCGGGCGGCCCGACGCCCATCCTGATGGAACTCGACGACGAACAGCGCGAGGAGTACCTCTACCCCGTCATGGAGGGGGAGAAGACGACCTGCTTCGCGCTGACCGAGCCCGACCACGGCAGCGACCCCCACTTCATGGACTCCACCGCCGAGAAGGACGGCGACGAGTGGGTCATCAACGGGAACAAGTACTGGATCACCAACGGCCCCTACGCCGACTTCGCGATGGTCTTCGCCCGGACCTCCGGCGAGCCCGGTGACTACGGGGGGATCACCTGTTTCCTCGTCAACGACGACAACCCCGGCTTCAGCGTCGAGAAGGTCCACCGGACGATGGGCCTGACGCCGGGCGGGCAGGCCGAACTCCGCTTCGACGACTGCCGGGTTCCCGAGGACCAGATCCTCGGCGAGGTCGACGAGGGCTTCACCGCCGCGATGGAGTGGATCGGCGGCGGCCGGATCAACATCGCTGCGGCCGCGGTCGGCAACGCGCAGTTCCTGCTGGACCTGGCCGTCGACTACGCCCGCGAGCGCGAGACCTTCGGCAAGCCCATCGGCCACCGCCAGGGCATCTCCTTCCAGATCGCCGACCTGGCGACCGACATCGAGCAGGCCCGCCAGCTCTACCGGTACGCCGCCTGGAAGATCGACCAGGGCGACCGCGCCCGCAAGGAGGAGTCGATGGCCAAGCTGCGGGGCGCTGAGCTCCAGAACAAGGCCGCCGACATCGCGATGCAGGTCTACGGCGGCGCCGGCTTCATGAAGGACCAGCCCATCGAGCGCCAGTACCGTAGCGCCCGCGTGCTGCGGATCTTCGAGGGAACCGACGAGATCCAGAAGCGGACCATCGCCCGCGAGCTGATCTGAGGGGTCGACACACCGGTCGGCACGACCGCGTTTCTCCTGCCGTCTTTTTGTTCGCTCCGCCCGTAGCCGTCGGCATGTCCGAGACACTCGACGGACGGACCGCGGTCGTCACCGGCGCGAGTTCCGGGATCGGAGCGGAGAGCGCACGCGCGCTCGCCGACGCCGGTGCGACCGTGGTCCTCGCCGCCCGCAGCGAGGATGCCATCGAGGAGGTGGCCGCCGATATCCGGGAGACCACAGAGGCCGACGCCGTCGCCGTCCCGACCGACGTGACCGAGGAGGCGGCCGTCGAGGCGCTGGTCGACGAAGCGGTCGAGACCTTCGGCGGGCTGGACGTACTCGTCAACAACGCAGGCGTCGCCCGCGGCAGCGACGTCGAGGAGATGACCACGGAGGAGTACCGGACGATGATGGCGGTCAACGCCGACGGGATGTTCTTCGCCACCCGGGCCGCCCTCCCGCACCTCCGGGAGACGGGCGGGACGCTGGTCTTCGTCGGCTCCTTCGCCGGGAAGTTCCCCCGGCCGTTCAACCCCGTTTACGCCGCCACCAAGTTCTGGACCCGCGGGTTCGCCCAGAGCGTCTCCGCGCAGGTCGGCGGGGACGTCGGCGTGACCGTCATCAACCCCTCCGAGGTGCGGACGAAGTTCGGCGACGGCTGGTCGATGGAGGAACTGTACGACGAGGGTGAGGTTACGGAGCCCGAGGAGGTGGCGGAGGCGGTTGTCTTCGCCGCCGAGTGCTCGCCGTCGATGGTCAGCGAACTCGACCTCTACCGCCGGGACAAGTTCGAGGACATGTTCTGAGGCGTATGTTGAGCTGGACGTTTCCGAGAGCACTGGGAACAGCGAGAAAGCCCCCGGCGGCTGCCGGCTGCGCCTCGCTGCGCTCCTCGGTCGCTACACTCCCTGCGGTGCTTACGTCGTCTCGCTCGGCGAGCCGCCGGCCCCTTTCAATCCCGCCCGATTCGGCTGTCCAGGCTGGGCGGGACTGAAAGGGGCGACCTGTTCGCCTGCGGTCCTTACGTCGCCCACCGTCGTCGAACAGGTCGGGGCTTTCTCGCTGTCGTGGAGCGTATCACTGGTGGTCTTCCCGAACTAGATACCCCAACTCACTCGGCCTCACTCTCCTCCAGCTTGTACCGCTGAACCTTCCCCGTGGCCGTCTTGGGGAGTTCCTCGACGAACTCGACGTCCCGGGGGTAGGCGTGGCGGGCCTGCTGTTCCTTGACGTGCTGTTTGATCTCCTCGGCGGCCGCCTCGGGGTCGTCGGGTTGTTCGGTCGGGACGACGAAGGCCTTGACCCGCTGGCCGCGTTGCTCGTCCGGCACCCCGACCACGGCGGCCTCGGCCACGATATCCCGCTCCATCAGGCTATTTTCCACCTCGAAGGGACCGATCCGGTAGCCCGAGGAGATGATCACGTCGTCGCCCCGGCCCTCGTACCAGTAGTAGCCGTCCTCGTCCTGGTGAGCGAGGTCGTCGGTGAGCATCCAGCCGTCGTGGAAGGCGGCCTCGGTCTTCTCGGGCATCCCCCAGTACCGGTCCATCAGCAGCCACTCGCGGGGTTTGACCGCGATCTCGCCGGTCTCGCCTTGCTCGACGGGCTCGCGGGTCTCGGGGTCCAGAAGTGTCACCTCGTAACCGGGACAGGGCAGCCCCATCGACCCCGGCTTCACCTCCACGTCGAGTCCGGCGTAGTTGTTGACGACCATCCCGCCCTCCGTCAGGCCGTAGCCGTCGTGGACGGTCAGGCCGAAGTGGTCGCGGAACCAGTCGACCACCTCGGGGTTGAGCGGCTCGCCCGCGCTGTGGAGCACCCGCAGGTCCCCGAAGCTTCGCCCCTCCAGTAGCTCCTCGCCGCCGGCGATGATCCCCCGATAGGCGCTCGGGGCCGCGCCCAGCACCGAGATGTCGTGGTCGGACAGAATCCCCACCCAGCGGTCGGCGTCGAACTGCCCCGAGTGCAGCACCCGGGTCGCGCCGAAGGCCATCGGCGCGAAGCCCGTGGTAAAGAGGCCGAACGACCAGCTCGGGTCGGCCGCCCCCCAGACCACGTCGTCGGGCTGTACGTCGAGGACGTACTTCGTGTGCGGATACAGCACCGGCAACACCTTGTGCGGGAGGACGACCCCCTTCGGCGGGCCGGTGGTTCCGGAGGTGTACTGCATCGTGCAGGGGTCGTCCATCGACGTGCGGGCGACCTCGTAATCGGGCGAGCGGTCGGCGACGAGGTCGCTGTACGTGTGGTCCGCGGCCGGGTCCGCGCCGACGCTGACCGTCGTCAGGTCCGCGGTGTCGACCGCGGCGACGGTGTCGGCGTGGTCGGCGCCGTAGACCAGCACCTCGGGCTCGGAGTCCTCGACCCGGTACTCCACGGCCCCGGTCTCGAACGCCGTAAAGAGCGGGACGTGGACGGCACCGGTCTTCCAGACTCCCAGGATCGTGACGATCGTCTCCGGGACCTTCGGGAGCAGCGTCGTCACGCGGTCGCCGCGCTCGACGCCCAGTGCTTCGAGCGCGTTCGCCACCTGATTCGAGCGCTCCTGCAGGTCGCCGAAAGTGTACTCCTCCAGACCCCCGTCGGAGTCGACCCACGCGAAGCCCACGTCGCCGGAGCCGGCGTGGCGGTCACACGCCTCGTGGGCGACGTTCAGCTCCTCGGGTGCGTCCCAGTCGTAGGTCTCCAGGGCGTCGCTCCACTCGAAGGCGTCGTACGCGGCCTGGTAGTCGGGCTTGTTCGTCATCGGCAGCCACGTCTCGGCGGTGGCTGTTATACGTTCCGGGCTGACGGCGCCCTCTGACCGAAGAGTTATGCCGGTCCCGGGAGCACCGGGGGACGCCATGCAAGACATCGACAACATCGCGGTCGTCGGCGGCGGGGTCATGGGCAGCGGGATCGGACAGGTGTTCCTCCAGAACGGCTACACCGTCTCGATCCGGGATATCGACGGGGATATTCTCGACGAGGCCGAGGAGCGCATCGAGAGCGGCAACTACGGGCTCGACCGGGCCGTGGAGGGCGGCTATCTCACCGAGGCGGAACGCGAGGACGCCCTGGACCGGCTGACGCTCACGACGGATCTGGAGGAGGCTGTCGAGGACGCCGACCTGTTGATCGAGGCGGTCACCGAGGACCTCTCGCTGAAGGGGCGGGTGTTCCAGGAGATCGACGAGGCGACCGAGGAGATCCCGCTGTACTCGAACACGAGCGGCTTCTCGGTGACCAGCATCGCCAACGCGGTCTCGGACCCCTCGCGGGTGGCGGTCGCCCACTTCTTCAACCCGGCGCCGGTCATGCCGCTGGTCGAGGTCGTCCAGTCCGAGCAGACCGACCAGGAGGTGGTGGACCTGATGGAGGCCCTCTGCGAGGAGGTCGGCAAGGAGCCGATCGTCATCGACGACGCTCCCGGGGAGTACGGCTTCGTCGCCAACCGGTGTTACGCGGCCATGCGCGAGGAGGCCCAGAAGGTCGTCGACGAGGGGGTCGCCACGAAAGAGCAGGTCGACACCGCGATGGAGGAGGGGTACAACCTCCCCGTCGGCCCGTTCTCGCTGGCCGGCCTCGGCGAGGAGTGGGACTGACGGCCGGAGCGGGGGCGAGCGCGCGTCTGCGGTCGAATGCGAGTGCGTGAGCCCGGTCGCGGGACCGGGAGACTTTTTTCACCGTGGTGCGTTCAGCCGAGTCGGACCTCCGTGTGACACGGTTCAGATCCATCGCACTCCTGAAGAACAGGGAGTTCGCGGCACTGGCCGGGACGGCCTTCGCGCGCAGTCAGGCGTACTCGACGATCCTCATCGCGCTCGCCCTCTATGCCGACGTCTTCGAGACCACCGGGTTCGTCGAGGGGCTGTTCGGCGCCGGCTTCGCGCTGGTCCAGCTGATCATCGTCCTCCCGCTCGGACGGAAGGTCGACACCGGCAACGCCAAGCGGTGGCTGCTCGCCGGCTTTCTGGTCAACATCGTCGTCTTCGTCGGCTTCATCTTCGTCCAAAACGCCGTTCACGTGGTTCTGGTGCGGATGCTCCAGGGACTGGGCGCGAGCATCCTCTGGATCACCGGGACGGCCGTCGTCGGCGAGATCAGCCCCGACGAGGGCCAGGGGCTGTGGCTGGGCTCGTACAACCAGGTCGCCTCCTTCTCCTCGATGGCCGGCGACCTGCTCGGGGGGTATCTGCTGTACGCCTACGGATTCACGCTGCCCTACCTCGTCCTGACGGGGATCACCATCGGCTCGTTCGTTCTCGTGCTCGTCGCGCTCCGGGACAACCCCGGCGGGCAAAAAGACCCAGAGGAATCGGGGAGCGTCGAGACCTTCCGCTCGCTTCTGGGTCTGCCGATGCTGCGGGCGCTGGTGGGCTTTCGCTTCGCTTTCAGCTTCGGGAAGATGGCAGTCATCATCTTCCTGCCCATCTACGCCCGCACGACCTTCGGGATCTCCGCCTTCGCAATCGGGTGGATCCTCGCCGGCGGGAAGCTCGTCAAGGGGCTGCTCCAGGGGTTCGTCGGGAACCTCACGGACCAGTACGGCCGGAAACACCACTTCGTCGCCGCCGGCGCGCTGCTGTACGGGGTCGGCGTCGCGGCGATCCCGCTTGCCGGCTACGCCGAGGGGGCGCTTCCAACGGTGACCGTCAGCCTCCTCGGGGACACGCAGGTGCTCGGCGGCGCCTTCTTCGCGCTGTTCGGTGCGTACCTGCTGCTCGGGGTTGCCGACTCGCTCCGGCTGCCCGCGAGCATGTCGCTGTTCGTCGACGAGGGCTCGCAGTACGACTCCGTCGCGAGCGCGATGTCGCTGCGCTCTATCTCCTGGAAGGTAGGGCAGATCGCCGGTCCCGTCGTCGTCGGCGTGACCATCGACGTTCTGGACCCGACCGCCGGCTTCCTGCTCGCGGCGGCGTTCATCGGCGTCGCGACCGTCGCCTTCACCGTCACCGCCCGCCGCGCCCACGCCGACCGGCCCGTCGACGCGCCCGTTCCCGACACCTCCGACGACTGACGCCACTCTCCGTCCCGGGCTGTGCCCCAAAGCGTTGTACCGCCCGGGCCACAGGCTCCGGTATGGACTGGGACGAGCGCTTTCGCCGCGGCGAGTATCCACAGGACCCCGACCCCTCTCCGCTGCTCCGGGCGTACGTCGAGGACTTTCCCGACGGCCGGGCGATGGACGTGGCGACGGGAACCGGGCGAAACGCCCTCTTCCTCGCCGAGGCCGGCTACGAGGTCGACGCGCTGGACCAGTCACGCGAGGGGCTGCGGGTCACCCGCGAAAACGCCCGCGAGCGCGGCGTCGCCGACCGCCTCTCGCCGGTCCAGACCGACGTCCCCTCCCACGGATTCCCGACCGAGCGCTACGCCGTCGTCACCGTCAGCTTCTACCGCGCTGTCGACCGGTTTCCCGACATCAAGGAGGCGCTCGTTCCCGGCGGCTACCTCTTCGTCGAACACCACCTCCGCTCGACCGACGAGACTCCCTCGGGGCCGAGCACCGACCGCTACCGCTTCGCGGCCAACGAACTCCTGCACGCCTGTCTCGACCTCACGGTGCTGTACTACGACGAGACCACCGAGGAACGGCCCGACGACCGCCGTCGGGCGAGCACGCGCATCCTCGCCCGCAAGTCGACGGGCACCGCCCAGTCCTACCCGCCGCGACACCAGCACGACGGCTGACCCGTGCCACGGCTGCCGCCGGGGAAGACGTTTATCACACCCGGTCGAACCCGCCGTCGATGAACAGAAGCCGTCTCCGGAGCCAGGGCAAGCGGCTGGTCGTCTGGCTCGTCGCCGCCGGCGTGGTCGCGCTGGCGGTCGCGCTGGTCTACTTCGGGACGCCGCTCCGGGGTACCGAGGCCGGCATCGCGGCCGCCGAGGCGAATCCCGACGTGACGGTCACGGCGGAGGGCGAAACCTACGTCCTCGAACCCGCCGGCGGAAACGCGACTGCGGGGCTGGTCTTCTACCCCGGCGGGCGCGTTCACCCGGACGCGTACGTCGCCTCGCTGGCCCCGCTCGCCGCCGACGCGAACGTGACCGTCGTCGTCCCGAAGATGCCGCTGAACCTCGCGGTGCTGGACGGCGACGCGGCCTCGCGGTACGTCACCCGCTCCGACATGGAAGTCGGGGATGTCGACACCTGGTACGTCGGCGGCCACTCGCTGGGCGGCGTGATGGCCTGCCGGTACGCCCGGGCAAACCCCGACCGCGTCGACGGCGTGGTCCTGTTTGCCTCCTACTGCGACCGGGACATCTCCGGGACCGGACTCGAGGCGCTGAGCGTGACCGGCAGTGCCGACACCGTCCTGAACCGCGGGGCCTACCGCGCCGCACTCGGGAACCTCCCCGCGGACGCCACGACGCGAACCCTGCCGCTGAACCACTCCCAGTTCGGCGGCTACCGGGGCCAGGCCGGCGACGAGCCCAGCGGGCTCTCCTACGCCGCCGCCCACCGCCGGCTGGCCGAGGTGGTCGTTCCCTGGCTGGGCGCCCGTCCGTGAGCTGGCGGCCGGTGGCGAGCCCGAACGCTCGCGCGGTCTCCCGACGTGCGTTGCCGTCTCGCACAGTCTTTTGCCGCCGGTGACCGAGACCGGAGTATGACCGACTGGATCGGCGAGACGTTCACGAGCGAGGCCGGCTGGAGCCACCTGGAGGGCCTGGTCGACATCGGGAACCGGATGGCGGGAAGCGAGGGCGAGCGCCGGGCCGCCGAGGCGACCCGCGACGCATTGGAGGAGGCTGGCGCACGGAACGCCCGCCTCGAGGAGTTCGACATCCAGGGGTGGGCACGGGGGTCCTCCGCGGTCCACGCCGGCGGCGAGCCCCAGGAGAGTATCGCGCTCCCACGCAGCCCGTCGGGGACGGCGGCCGGGGAGTTCGTCGACCTGGGGTACGGGCTCCCGGACGACTTTGCGGACGATCTAGAAGGCAAGGTCGTGATGGCCGCGAGCAACGTCCCCGACTGGTACGACCGCTTTCTCCACCGCCGCGAGAAGTACTACCACGCCGTCGAGGCCGGCGCCGCGGCCTTCGTCTTCCGCAACCACGTCGAGGGCTGTCTCGCACCCACGGGCAGCGTCGGGACCGAGGACGCACCGATCGGCGAGATCCCCGCAGTCGGCGTCTCGAAGGAGGTCGGCTCGCGACTCGCCCGCCGGTTCGAGGGCGAGGAGGTGACCGTCGAGGTCGAGGCGGCGATCCACGACGCCACGAGCCAGAACGTCCACGCCGAGCTGGGGCCCGACACGGAGGAGGCACTCTTGCTGACCAGCCACGTCGACGCCCACGACATCGCCGAGGGGGCGGGAGACAACGGCGCGGGGACGGCGCTGGTCGTGGAGGTCGCCCGCGCGCTCGCCGCCCGCGAGGACGACCTCGACACCCGCGTCGAGTGCATCTGTTACGGCGCCGAGGAGGTCGGGCTCGTAGGGTCGGGCTACGACGCCGACCTGCGCGACCACGACCGGATCAAGGCAATCGTCAACAACGACGGCGTGGTCCGCGGTCGGACCCTCACCTTCTACACCCACGGCTTCGACGCGCTGGAGGCGGCCGCCGAGGCCGTCGGCGACCGCTTCGACCACCCCGTCGAGACCACGCCCGAACTCGGTCCCCACAGCGACCACTGGCCCTACGTCACGTGGGGCGTCCCCGGCTACCACGTGATGAGCAAGACCGGCTCGGAGGGCCGGGGCTGGGGGCACACCCGCGCGGACACCCTGGACAAACTCGAATCGCGAAACCTCCGCGAGCAGGCCGTCCTCGTCGCGGACCTGGTCGTCGAACTCGCCGACGCCGACACCGAAATCGAGCCCCGGGACCCCGATGCCATCGCCGACCAGCTCGAGGAGGAGGACCTGGCGGAGGGGATGAAGATCACCGGCGACTGGCCGTACTGAACGCAAGCAGCTCCTCACCCCGGCTCTGTCTTATCGACGTGGATCTCGGTGTCGGGCGCGCGCTGTCGCGGCTCCGGCCGCGACGACACTGCGCGAGGGACGAGGAGCGCAGGCCGGAGGCCGAGCACCGCAGTCGGCTGGGGAGGTGTGTGGCATCGGGTGGAGCTTTCCCGGTGTCTCATTTCCGACTCACCGAGCGCCAACACGGACACCCCCGTTGCGGAAGGGTAGATTCACGGCCCCTCCCGCGGTAGGGGGCGCCATGAGCACGGCGAGAGACCCCTTCGAGGTCGCCGACGGCGTCTACTGCATCGACACCGGGCTGTTCGACGCCGGGAGCCTCGCGGTCTACCTCTTCGAGGGCGAGGAGCCCGCGCTGGTCGACGCCGGCACCGCCGCCAGCGCCGAGACGGTCATGGAGGGAATGGCCGCGTGTGGCGTCGAGCCCGCCGACCTCGAGCACCTCGTGGTCTCGCACATCCACGTCGACCACAGCGGCGGAGCCAGCGCCCTCGTCGAAGAAAACCCCGACCTGAACGTCTACATCCACGAGATGACCGCACCCCACCTCGCCGAGCCCGGCGCGCTCATCGAGAGCAGCCGCGAGGCGATGGGCGAGCACTTCGAGCGGATGGGCGAGCAGGGGCCGGTCCCGGGGGAGACCATCGTCGGCGTTCCGGACGAGGGGCTGACCGTCGAGGCCGGCGGCGGACGCCTGGAGCTGGTCCACGCACCCGGCCACTCGCCGGACCACCTGGCGGTCTGGAACCCCGACCGACAGTTGCTCTTCGCCGCGGAGTGTCTGGGGATGTACCTCGAGCGGGCCGACCGGTGGGTCCCGCCGGGGACGCTGCCGAACTTCGACGTGGAGGCCATCGACCGGGCCATCGACCGCCTGCGAGGGTACGACCCCGAGACCGTCGTCTTCCCCCATTTCGGCGCCTGGCCCCGCGACCCCGACGAGCTCTTCGAGACTGCCGGGCGGGAGCTCCACCGCTGGGACGACCGGGTCATGGAGCTGTACGAGGAGACCGGGTCGGTCGGGGCGACGGTCGACCGGGCCGGCGAGGAGCTGCTCGACATCGCGCCGCCCTACGCCCCGGTGATGGAGTCGTTCTACGCCCGGCTCGTGACGCTGGGATACCTGAAGTACCACGGCACCGAGTGACCTCGCGGCAGTCTCTCGCGACCACATCGGTCCTGCCGACACGTTCGCCGCTTTCCCCGCTTCGGTCGCGACGGCCATCCGGCGAGTCGCCGTCACCCGGCGCCCGTCAGTCGCCCTCGGTCCCGGGTGCGCCATCCGCGTCGCCGGCTCCGATGCTCTCCACGCCGGGCGGTTCCTGCTCGCCGCGGGCGGACTGGACCTTGCCCAGCACGACGGCGCCGACGTAGATCCCGACGGCGACGAGGACGATGACCCCGCCGGCCGTGACGCCGCCGTAGTAGGCGACGGCGATGCCCAGCAACACCGCAAGCTCCGCGAGGACGACGGAGACGACCAGCGACTCGGAGAAACTCCGGGACACCTGCGTCGCCCCCGCTACCGGAACCACGAGCATCGCCGCGACGAGGATGACCCCCATGATCTGCATCGCGCCGACGACGACCATCGCCGTCAGCATCACCATCACCCGGTTGTACCAGTTGACGGGGATACCGGAGACGGCGGCCGCAGTCTCGTCGAAGGTCACGTACAGGAGCTGGTTTCGCGTCACGGCCACCGTTCCGACGATGACGGCAAAGAGCACGAGGAGGATCGCCGCGCTCCGGGGCGACACCGTGGAGAGGTTGCCAAAGAGGAACTGGTCGACGCCGACGGCGAGTCCGCCCGCGTTGAGGCTGATGAGCGTCGTCCCCAGCGCGAACCCCGTCGACAGAACGATCGCCATCGAGACGTCGTTGTAGGCATCGGTGACCTCGGAGATGAGTTCGATGAACAGCGCGGCGACCATCGCGACGACGACCGCGGTGAGGTACGGCGACACCCCGAGGTCGATGACGGCGTTCAGGAACAGGCCGACGGCCACCCCGGCGAACGCGGTGTGGGCCAGCGCGTCCCCGATGAGCGCGAGCTGGCGGTGGACCAGAAAGGTCCCGATCAGCGGCGCCATCACGCCGACACAGAGCCCGACGAGTATCGCCCGGTGCATGTACCGGTAGTCCGGGTTCAGCATCTCCAGGCCCGTGACGTAGTAGACCCAGTCCATCAGCCAGTACCACTGCTCGAGGAGCCACAGGAGGGCGCCGAAGATGAGGTCGCCGATGGCGCCCGGCCCGGCCTGTAGCGGGAGCACCACCGACGGGTCCACGGCGGCGAGGCCGCTCGCCGCGAGCGCGGGGCCCACGCCCGCGCTCATCCGTCCGCCCCCGCGAGGATCCGCGCCTCGGTTCCAAAGGCCCGGGCCAGCGCGCCGCTGTCGACGAACTCGTCGGTCGGCCCGTCGAAGTAGACCTCGCGGTTCAGGCAGACGACCCGGTCGGCGCGTTCGACGACCGCGCCCAGGTCGTGCTCGACGAGGAGGATGGTGATGCCCTCGGCGCTGAGCGTCGCCAGCAGGTCGTAGAAGGCGCCGACTGACTCGGCGTCGACGCCGACGGTCGGCTCGTCCAGGACGAGCAGGTCGGCCTCGCTCGCCAGCGCCCGTGCGATGAACGCGCGCTGGCGCTGGCCGCCCGAGAGTTCGGTGATACGGCGGTCGGCAAACGCGCTCATCCCGACGGTCGCGAGCGCGTCGTCGACGATGGCCCGGTCCTCGCTCGACAGCCGGCCGAAGCCGACGTGCGGGAACCGCCCCATCTTCACCACCTCGCGGACGGTGATCGGCATCTCCTTCGCGGCGTTTGCGTGCTGGGCGACATAGCCGACCCGCTCGCCGTCGTCGAACTCGCCTGCTGGCTCGCCGAACAGGCGGGCCGTGCCCGCGTCGGGCTCGAGCAGACCGACCATCAGCTGCATGAGCGTCGACTTCCCGGAGCCGTTCGGCCCCACGATGGCGAGGTACTCGCCCGGGTCGACGGTCAGCGAGACGCCCTCGACCACGGGCGTGGCCGTGTAACCGAAGGTGACGTCCGCGAGGTCGACGACCGGTCCGTCCGCCGCGGTGTCCGGGTCGGTTCCAGCAGTGGCCCGTCGGTCCGGCGCAGCCGTCGTCGGGTCGCTGTGTTGCTCGCTCATACCGGGTCGAAGTTCCGCCACTGCTCGAGCCAGCCCGCCGACGGGGCCGCTTCCCGGGGTGACTCGTTGCCGAGCACTATCTCGAACGTTGGCATATTGATGTTGTCGGCGATCTCCTCGTAGCCCCAGTTCTCCTCGACCCACTCCTCGCGGACGCCGGCGTACGGCGTCACCGGGAAGTACGCCTCCACGGCCGTCTCGCGGACGAGTTGCTGGGCCGGGCGCTGGGACTCGAAGACGCCGTTGGCGATGTACCTGATGTCGTTTTCGCGGATGGTCGTCACCGCCTCGCGGATGTCCACGGGCTTGACGTCGCCGCTCGCTGCGAGATTCGTCACCAGCGGCCGCATCCGCACGCCGTAGCGCACCCCGATGTACTGGAAGGCGTTGTGCGCGGCCAGCTGGACGATGTCGCGCTCGGCCCGGTCGAAGATGGCCTCGTAGTCCGAGTCGATCCGGTCGAGCACGTCGGCTTTGTAGGCCGCAGCGTTGTCCCGGAAGGTGTCGGCGTGTTCCGGCAGGAGGGCGGCGAACCCGTCGGCGATGTTGTCGACGGACCGTTTGGCGCGCCGGGGGTCCAGCCAGAAGTGGGGGTCCTGCCCGCGCTGTGCGCCGACCCCCTCCTCCTCGCGGTCGAGGGTCGCGGCCAGATCCACCAGGTCGATGCCCTTCCGGGCGTTGACGAGCGCCGTGTCGACGTCGTCGCCCTTGATCGTCTCGATGGCGCGGTCGGCCCAGGGCTGGAAGTCCTCCCCGACGTGGACGAACGCGTCCGCCTCGATGATCCGGCGAGTGATGCTGGCGTTTGGCTCCCAGCCGTGGCCGTGCAGCCCCGTCGGCACGAGATTCTCGACCGTCAACGGGGTCCTGTCGGCGACCTGCCGGCCGAAATCGAAGAAGGTGAAAAACGAGGCCACCGCGACCGGCCCGTCATCACTACCGCTTCCGGCCCGTCCCGGCGCGCTCGGCAATGCCGTGCACCCGGCCAACCCCGCCAGCGCCGCCACACCACCGGCTCGGAGCGCGCCCCGTCGCGTCACCGCCGGTCTGCCGTCTGACTCGGCCGTCATATTATCCACCAAATTTCTAGATTAGCCATGTCTAATAATTTGTCTGCTGGAGGCGTATTTATATATTGTGCTAGCCGAAAAAGAGAGTCAGACGCGCGCCAGCCGGAGGGGGGAGCCGCTTTGTCGACACAGCCGCACGCGGTTCACGACCACCCGCGGCAGGGCCGGGGAGGGCCTGTCGCTCCGGCCTCTTGGACGTGGGTGGGTCGGCTCCCGCCAGCGGTCCCGCGGCCGGGAGCGGCGGCCAAAACAGGTCTCGGACGCCCCCGTCCGCTGTCAGTCGTCGGCGGCCTGTGCCCGTCGCTGCTTGACGGCCGCCTCGATGTCGCTGACCCGGTCGAACCGGTCGGCGCCGATGTAGTCGACCGTGTCCTGGAGGAACTGCATCGTCCGCTCGTGGATCACCCACCCGTCGAAGCCGGGGTAGGCCTCGTCGATCGTGACGCCGTCAGCCTCGACGCGGTCGCCCGCGACGAGTTCGTGCTCGATGTAGGCCTCGATGCGGGGTTCGTACACCTCCTCCACCACGGAGGGTTCGGTCTCGGCGAGCTGGCGGAGCATCCACCGGCCGTTCTCGATGTGGCGGGTCTCGTCCTGACGGATCTTCCCGACCGCGGCCTGGTAGCCGGGCAGCACCGTCTCCCGCCCCATCTGGTCGGCCTTGATGTCGGCCATCTGGTCGAACGCGAGATAGCCCCGTCGTGCCCCCTGGGCTTCGACCATTCCCATGTACTCCAGGTAGGCATCACCGAGGGTGTGGACCAGGGCCGTCCGGTCGCCGCCCCGCGCCGCGTCGATGAGGTCCTCGCCCTTTTCGTAGAGGTCCTTGATGCTGTAGGCGTCACCGTCCCCGTCGTCGTTGTACTGGTCGACGTCCTGCGTTTCGAACACTTCCTCGAAGTACCGGCTGAAGAAGTCCGTGTGCTTGGCCTCCTCGTAGACCTGCTGGGAGAGGTACATCTCCTCCTGCACCGGGTCGAAGGGGACCGCGTCGCGGTCGAGGCTGTCCAGGGCGTACATATAGGGGGAGAGCGTCCGGGTGACGTCCTCCTCGCCCTCGTAGAACCCCGACGCGATGGTCAGGAACAGTGCCTGCTCGCTGTCCGAGAACGCGGCCCAGTCCTCCTTGTCCTGTTCGAACTCGAAGTCGTCGGGGTCCCAGGTCCCTTCTCGTTTTCCCTTCCGGTACAGCTCGAAGGATTTCTCCCGCTGACTGTAGTCGACGGGCATGCTCACAGCAGAGGTGGGAAACGGTAATAAATCACACGCTGACGGGTCGCCAGCTCGTCGTAGCGTGGCCCTGTGTCCGAATCCCGCCACGGGCACGGCTACTCCAGGAGGTCGAGGACGGCCTCGTAGCGCTCCCGAAGGTCGGCCGGCGCAGGGGGTCGCTCGCCCCCGGACCCGATGTGTGGCGGCCACTCCACCCCCGCCACCTCGCCGACCGTCAGCGCCATTTCCGCTCCGGACCTGTTTCCGTGTCCGTCGACGAGCCCTCCGGCCGGGACCGTCACCTCGTCCCCCGCCGCAACGCCGTCGACCGTCACGGTCCAGGCCTCCGCCGTCTCGTCCCAGGTCGCCTCGCGTGCCGTGCCGTCGACCACCACCGTGACCGTGCCGCCGGTGGGCTGCTGGGGGCGCGTCCTGAGGCTGCGGTCGGGGTCCGGCGGCGGGTTCTGTGCGACGACGGCCACCGTGGACTGCTCGGCCTTCGGCTCCAGGCGGATGCCCCGGACAAGGAGCCCCGTCGAGGGAACCACCTCGACGGGCGAACTCGCCACAGTGCCCCCCGCGGTCCGGATCCGGAGGCGATAGGTGCCGGTCGGGAGCCCCGGCGGCACGTCGTACCGGGCGGTGTACGTCCCGGCCTCGTGCTCACGCCAGACGAACCCGATGTCCAGGTCCGTGGCTCCCTCCTCCCAAGAGTCCTCTTCCTCACGCTCGAGGACAACGAGGGGCTCGCCGACGGGGCGGTCCTGTCCGGCAGGATCCCCTTCCCACCCGACGGTGACGGTCTCCATGCGCTCGACGGTTTCCGGGACGTCGTCAGCGAGAGTCGGTTCCGCACCAGACTGCCCGACGGGAGCTGGCGGCGACTCGGGCCCCGTGCCGGCACGGGTCGCGTCCCCGGCCTCCCCTGTAGTGAGGTCCCCGGCGAGGCCGACGAGTGCCTGCTCCATCGCCAGCGAGCTGTACTTGCCGAAGACCGTGTGCCCGCCCTCGTAGTGTTGCTGGTCGTACTCCTCGGGCGTCGTGAAGTAACCGCGGTAGCCGTTGGCGACGCCGACGACCGCCAGGTCCTCGACGCCGTCGGGGGCTGTCGTGGTCGCGGCCGCACAGACCCGACGGCCGGTCTCGACGGTCGGTTCGCCACCGTAGGCCAGCAGCAGCCGGTCGCCGACGCGGATAGCCTGGGCCGGCACCGCCGGCGGCCACGACCAGGGACCGTCCGCGCCGGCGACGAGTTTCCGCCCGTGGACCGGGTCCGCTTTTTCAGCCGGCAGCCGCAGGCCCTGCAGACCGGCGTCGAAGAACAGCGACGGGCCGTTCTCGCCGCCGCCGAAGAAGGGGAGTCCGAAGGCCGCCTCGTCGGCGACGCGCTTGCCGGGGGCGACCTCCTGCCCCTCGTAGGTGACGGTCGTGGCCCGCCCGGCAACCGGGACGTCCGTCGCGAGCTCCCCCGCGGCGTCGTCCCAGGCCTCTCGCATGCCGGAAGCGATGCGCCTGCCGGTCCGGTCGGCGACCGCGTGCATGTTGTGGTCGTCGTAGACCGGGATCATGTCGCCGAGGGGCCCGTTGGTGTGCATGGCGAGTGGCGTGTCGCCGTCGAACTCGGCGGCGAACCGGCGGACGGCCACGCCGGAGCAGTCCGCCGAGTAGGTCGTGTTGCGCGGGGTGTAGGCGGTGGGGTGGACGGGGAAGTGGGCCCAGGCGGCGACCGAGTCGCCGTCAAGTGTCTCGACCCGGAGCAGCCGGAGCGTCGTGTCGCGGGTGTGGTCGGGGCCCTCGGGGTCCAGGTCCGGCGTTGCCGTCCCGGGCTGGTGGTCCTGGCCGTGGTTCGCGAGGTGGGCCTCGACCGAGCGGCTGCGGTTGGCGGCATCGACGGTCGCCGTTCCCCACCCGGCCACGGCCGGGCGGGCACGCTCCGCGGCGGCCGCGACCGCGTCGCCGATCTGTGCGGCGACCCAGTCGCCCACGTCGTCGGGCCCGGCGTGGGTGTGAGTGCAGGCAAAGAGGAGCGTGTTCTCGTCGAACCCCAGCGGTCGGACGTACTCGAGGACTCGCTCGCGGACCTTCGGCGCGCCCAGGTCCGCCGAAACCAGCGCGACGCGCCCCCTGTCGGATCCGAGAACGAGTGCGCGGGCGAACAGCCGGAGCGAGACCCCCTCGGCGGTCTTGTCCGGCCGTGCGTACCCGAAGAACTGGTCGCCATTCGCGGGTGTGATATCCCGGCCGGCGGCGCCGGCTCGCAGGCCCGGGCCGGGGTCGCTGTCGGTCCCGGTCATCCCGCGACCCTCGTCAACAGCGGGAGAGTGTGGTTCCTCGGCGGCGTCCTGGCTGGCCGGAGGCGGCGAGTCGGACAGGTGCCGTTCATGCGAGCAGTGGTCGGGGGCGGCGGACGTAAACCTACGGACCCCCTGTGAGGTTTGACTGGAGACGCGTCGGCAATTCGGTGCCGCTCGTCCGTCCACATGGCTTTTGGCTCCCGATAGCAATGCAGGGGTATGAGCGACTCCGAGGCCGGGAGCGGTGGGCCAAAACAGGTCGACGACCCCGATTACCACAGCGAGAACCACACCGCTGCCCAGACCTGCGGGTGGACGAAAAACGCGCTCCGGGGGGAGGGAAAATGTTACAAGTACATTTTCTATGGGATCGAGTCCCACCGCTGTATGCAGATGACGCCGGTGGTGAAGTGCAACGAGCGGTGTGTCTTCTGCTGGCGGGACCACGCGGGCCACGCCTACGAGCTGGGCGACGTGGAGTGGGACGACCCCGCCGCAGTCGCGGACGCCTCGGTGCGCCTGCAGACCAAGCTACTCTCCGGGTTCGGCGGCAACGACCAGGTGCCCGACCAGGTCTTCGCGGAGGCGATGGAACCGCGTCACGTCGCTATCTCGCTGGACGGGGAACCCACGCTCTATCCGTACCTGCCCGAGCTCATCGAGGAGTTTCACGACCGCGACATCACCACCTTCCTGGTCTCCAACGGCACCAAGCCGGAGGTCCTCGCGGAGTGTGACCCGACCCAGCTGTACGTCTCGGTCGACGCCCCGGACCGCGGAACCTTCGACGACACGGTGAAGGCCGTCGAGGACGACGCCTGGGACCGTCTTATCGACACGCTTGACGTCCTCGCAGAGAAGGAGGAGACCCGGACGGTACTCCGGACGACGCTCGTGGAGGGCCACAACATGCACCACCCCGAGTGGTACGCGGCGATGGCCGACCGGGCCGACGCCGACTTCGTCGAGCTGAAGGCGTACATGCACGTCGGCCACTCGCGGGGCCGGCTGGACCGCGAGTCGATGCCCGACCACGAGGACGTGCGGGCGTTCGCCGAGCGGATGCAGGCGTTCCTGCCGCACGACGTGCTCAAGGAGGTCGAACCCTCCCGGGTGGCGATGCTCGCCACCGAGGAGGAGACGTGGGTTCCCAAGCTACAGAAGGGAAGCGAGTTCTGGGAGCGGGACCCGGTCGTGGAGTACTGAGGCGCTTCCGGAGAGTGTCGAGGAGCGGGCAGGACCTACTCGGCGGTGGTCCGGTCACGGTCGGTCTGGGTCGTGACCCACGGCTCGTTGCTGGAGATGAGTACCATCCGGTCGGTGACGTCCTCCATGGCGTCGAGCAGACCGTCGAGCAGGAGCGCGAATTCGCGGTACAGCAGGGCCTCGGCTGCCGGTGCGTCGTCGAAGGCGGCCGCGACCGCGTCGTTCCGGAGTCGGTCACAGGCGCTCTCGGACTCCCGGACCGCTTCGACCTCGTCGACGAGCGTCACCGAGTCCGCCGGGTCACACAGCGCCCGGACGAACGCGACCACTGCCCCGGCGAGCGCAGCCATCGCTTCTGTGGCGCGGTCGGCCATCTCGCGGAGCCGGTCGAAGGGTGCCCCGGTCGGTGGTCCGACTGTGAGCAGCTCCTCAGCGACCTGCTCGGCCGCGTTAGCGACCTCGTCGAGCGTCTGGAACAGCGCGACGACCTGCGGGGAGTTGATGTGGACCCGGCTGTTCCGGAGGCCGACCTGCTCGGCGCTTGCGGTCGTGATGGCGGCACTGACCCGTCTGCCGGCGTGGTCGCACTCGCTTTCGAGCGTGCGGATCCGCTCTGCGGTCTCCCGGTACGGGCCGCCCTCGACGTAGCCCTCGAGCAACTCCGGGATCAGGGTCACGCACCCCTCGACACGCGAGACGTACCGCTCTGTCCCCGCGACGATCCGGTCACCGACGGTCGTGTCGGACCCATCTGTCATCGGTCCGGTGTCGGGCGCTTGACCGCAAGTAGATTGGTATGTGACGTATATAGGCCAAACCTGCCTCACCAAGGGTACGTATCACGCCCGGGGCGGCTGCCGTTGCGGGCCCGTCCCCGCTGATCTCGAGGCCAACCCCGGCGAGCGGGCGGGAATCGACCGATACGCTTTAGCCGCCGCCGCACCCGGTGGGTGGTATGTCACAGCCCGGCGAATTCGAGGAGTTCGGCGGCCGACACGTTCCGGAACCGCTCGAGGAACCCCTCGACCAGCTCGCGACGGCCTTCGAGGAGATCGTCCCCACCGAACAGTTCCAGGACCGGTTCCAGTACCTCCTGAAACACTACGGCGGCCGGCCGACGCCGGTCTACTACGCCGAGAGCCTCAGCGAGGACTGGGGGACGGACATCTACTTCAAACACGAGGACCTGCTCCACGGCGGCGCTCACAAGCTCAACAACACGCTCGGGCAGGGACTGCTGGCCGAACAGGCCGGCAAGGAGCGGCTCATCGCCGAGACCGGCGCCGGCCAGCACGGCACCGCGACGGCGATGGTCGGCGCACTCCTGGACATCCCGGCGAAGGTCTATATGGGACAGAAGGACATCCAGCGCCAGGAGATGAACGTCTTCCGGATGCGGCTGCTGGGCGCGGAGGTCGAGCCCGTCGAGCGGGGCAACGAGGGGCTGGCCGAGGCCGTCGACGCCGCCCTGGAGGATTTCGCGGCGAACATGGAGGACACCCACTACCTCGTCGGCTCCGCGGTCGGGCCGGACCCGTTCCCGCGGATGGTCCGGGAGTTCCAGTCCGTCATCGGCCGGGAGGCCCGCGAGCAGGTCCAGGAGCTACACGGTGACCTGCCCGACGCCTGCGTGGCCTGCGTCGGCGGCGGCTCCAACGCTATCGGACTCTTCCACGCGTTCAAGGACGACGACGTGATGTTCTACGGCGCCGAGCCCGGCGGCCGCGGGGAGACCGAACACTCCGCGCCCCTCTCGAAGTCCAAACAGGAGGACCCCGAGGTGTTCCAGGGGATGCTGACGAAGGTCATCGACGAGAACACCGAGAACCACTCCGTCTCGGCGGGACTGGACTACCCCGCCGTCGGCCCCGAGCACGCCGCCCTGCAGGAGCTGGGTCGGGCAGAGTACCACGCGATCAACGACCAGGAGGCCCTGGACGCGTTCAAGGAGCTGAGCCGGGCGGAGGGGATCATCCCCGCCCTCGAGCCCGCACACGCGATCGCACTCGCGAAGAAGCTCGCAGCCGAGGACCGTCACGACTCGCTGCTGGTCAACCTCTGTGGTCGCGGCGACAAGGACATGCAGACCGCCGCCGAGAAGTTCGACCTCTCCTGAGCCGGGGTTGGACGACAGTCACCGCAGCGACTTCTCGAAGTGGACGAGTCGGTAGCCCGCCTCGGTCGACTCGCCGACGGCCTCGTACCCCTCCTGGCGGTAGAACTCCACGGCGGCGGGCTGTGTCCGGGCGGTCGTCGCCAGAAGCGGGTCGAAGCCGGCCTCGCGTGCCCACTTCTCCAGCGCGTGGAGCAGCTCCCGGCCGTACCCCTCCCGCTGGTAGGCCGGTGCGACCCGCATCCGGTGGAGTTCGGCCGCGCCCGCGACCGACCGCTCGTCCTCGTGCCCGGCCTGGTTGGGCAGGACGCCTCCCATCGCCACGAGCAGCCCGTCGCCGACTGTCGGTGTGTCCGTCCCCACGCCCGCATCCGCCCCCGGGAGCACGCCGACGAGGAACTCCCCGCCCGTCTCGAGGTACGCCCCCTCGACATCCCGGAGGTCCTCGGTTCCGGGGATGTCGTCGGGGTCGGTCGCGGTCGGCTCCATCGCCAGTTCGTGCAGCCGCCAGACCGCCGCCGCGTCCTGCTCGTCGTACCGCCGCAGACGGAGGTCCGAGCCCGGCGCTGTCATCACCGCCGCAACGAACTCGGGCGGCTTGAGCGTTCCTACCGCCAGGGTTATCCGCCGGCCAGCCCTCCCGGAGCACATGACACGAGTCACGCTGCACACCTCCGAGGGCGACATCACCGTCGAGCTGTTCGACGACCGCGCCCCCCGGACCGTCGAGAACTTCCTGAATCTCGCCCGCCACGACCCGGCGGCCGACGCCGAGCCCGCCCCCGACACGGTCACCTGGGAGGACCCCGAGACCGGCGAGATACGGGGGGATTCGCTGTACGAGGGCGCCGAGTTCCACCGCATCATCGAGGACTTCATGATCCAGGGCGGTGACCCGACCGGCACCGGCCGCGGCGGCCCCGGCTACGAGTTCGACGACGAGTTCCACGACGACCTCCGCCACGACTCCGCCGGGAAACTGTCGATGGCCAACTCCGGACCCGACACCAATGGCTCGCAGTTTTTCATCACGCTCGACGCCCAGCCCCACCTCGACGGGAAACACGCGGTCTTCGGCGAGGTGGCCGAGGGGATGGACGTCGTCGAGGCCATCGGCGCCAAACCCACCGGCCGCGGCGACGAGCCGCTTGACGAGGTCGTCATCGAGTCGGTGACCGTCCACGAGGACTGATGCCGGAGGAGCCGGTCGACCCCGCGGAGCTCGGCGAGCGCGACGCACCGCCGGTCGCGGAGAAGCCTTACAAAGTGGTCTTCGAGGCAAACGGCTGCATCGGGGCCGGCAAGTGCGCCGAAGTGTCTGACAACTGGACGCTCGACCTCGCGACCGGCATCGCCAGCCCGGAGGCCTACTTCTTCGACGAGGAGCACCTGGAGCACAACGTCCGGGCGGCGGAGGTCTGCCCGGCCAAGAAGGGCCGGGGCGTGATCCACGTCATCGACCGGGAGACCGGCGAGGAACTCGCCCCCGACCCGGGGGGCGACGGCACCGTCTCCGTCGACTGGTGAGGGCTCCGTTCCCGGACCCGGCTCGCAGCCCACAGCCCGGTCCACGAGGCAACACATGTGGCAAAAAACGCACAGCTCTGGACGTTGTTCCCGGATACTCACCACTCGAATCCCCCGAAAGTGAACGTCGAGTTACAATCACATATATATGCGTATGGCGACGGGGGGTATATATGGCGACGGAAGACACCGACGCCGACAGTCGTGTAAGTTCAGTGCGGCGCCGAATGCTCGGCGCTCTTGGCGCTGCAGGGGTTACCACGCTCGCCGGCTGTCCGGGGGGCGGTGGGAACGGAGACGGCGACGGTGACGGGGACGGCGGCGGCGGGGGAACCCAGACCCAGGCCCAGCAACAGACTGCGACCCCCTCGGAGGTGGACGAAATCGTCGAGGGCGGCACGCTGAACGTCGGACTCACGTCGAACCCGAGTTCCTTCGACCCGCCGTACAGCAGCGGTGTTCCGTCGACGCTCGTCCAGAACTACTTCTTCGAGTCGCTGGTCGCCTCCGACCAGCAGGGGAACCTCTATCCGTGGCTCGCCGAGAGCTACGAGGTCGCAGAGGTCCAGGAAATCGAGCGGACGGCCTACGAGGACTACATGACGACCGCACCGGTCACGACCAACGAGGACGACGTGCCGGTCATCGACACTCCCGAGCAGGTCGTCGTCCAGCACCCCGACGACAGCCTCGAACCCGGAAGCGACGTTCGGGTGCTCCTGCGTGATGGCGCGTCTCAGGCCGCCTCCGACGGCGTCTTCGGGATGCGCCTGCGGTACAACCTCCACGAGGGGGTCACCTTCACCAACGGCGAGGAGATGACGTCCGAGCACGTCGTCCGGTCCTACGACCGCGTCGAGAACTCCCAGATCTCCGCGCAGTATTTCAACACCCTTCTGGCCGCCGAGGCGGTCGACGAGTACACTGTCGACCTGTACGCACAGGTCCCCGACGCCGAGGCCGAGCGCGCACTGCCCTACTACGTCTTCTCGCTGGAGCAGGTCGACCTCGCCGGCGGGGACCTGGACCCCCGGCAGGGCAACGAGCCGATCGGTACCGGCGCCTGGAACTTCGAGAGCTTCGAGGACGGCTCCTCGTTCACTGTCTCCCGGCGCGACGACTACTGGATGGACGACGTGGGCGTCGAGAACAAGGAGTGGTTCGATGGGCCCGAGGGATTCCCGAACGGGCCGGTCGTTGACGAGGTCAACCACCGGTTCATCTCGGAAGACGCCCAGCGTGCTGCGGCACTTCAGGAGAACGAGGTCGACGTCGCACACGGGCTGACGGCCAGCGCACAGACCAACTTCCAGGAATCCTCGGACTTCCAGACCAAGGCCATCGAGACTGGCGGCTACCTGTTCATGCAGTATCCGGTCGAAGTCGAGCCCTTCGACCAGCAGGACGTCCGCCGGGCCGTCAACCACTTGATCCCGCGCCAGCGGATGGTCGACAACATCGAGCAGGGCTGGGCACGGCCGGCGTGGACGCCGCTGCCGGAGCTGGCCTACGGTGCCGGGACGACCGACCCCGAGGCTCTCGAGGAGAACCTGCGGCCGATGAACGAGTACGACCCACAGCGGGCCCAGGAGCTGATCAACAACGCGGACGTCGAGACGCCCATCGAGGTCCAGATCGAGACCAACTCCGACAACCAGAACCGGGTCCAGAAGGTCCAGGCCATCGCCCAGGCGATGAACGCCACCGACCTCTTCGAGGTCAACGTCGAGACCTTCGAGTTCGGCGACTTCGTGGGGCGGATCCTCGACCCGAACTACTACCAGGAGGGACACATCGCCGTCATCGGCCTCTCGGGGACGTTCAACCCCGGGAGCTTCGTGGACGCCACCCACGACTTCGCGAACTTCGCGCAGTGTTGTAACTTCCAGCGGATCAATTTCGAGTCGATCAACGAGGGGATCGAGAACGCACGGTTCGACAGCGCCGTCGTCGGCGACCAGCAGGAGCGGGCCTCCCGGTACGACGAGCTCTGGCAGGAGGTCGTCGAGCTCAGCGCCAACTCCTACCTCGATATCGACCTGACGGTCGGGGTCCACAACAACGACGTCAACGGATTCGACGCCTATCCGTTCCCGGAGGGGATGTACGACTACGCGCTGTACGCCCCCTACTCACAGCAGATCACTTACATCGATCGCGACTCATAGCGCGAGTAGCCCCACGCCAACGTACTCGCCATGAGCCTGCGACGATTCATTGTCCGGCGGTTGCTGTCGATCATCCCGATACTGCTGGGTGTCTCGCTGGTCACCTTCGGGCTCGCGAACCTCGCACCCGGTGACGCCATCGACCTGCTGGTTTCCTTCAACCCGAACATCAGCCCGACGGAGATCGCCCAGATCAAAGCGCGGTACAACCTCGACGAGCCGGTGTGGTCGCGGTATCTCATCTGGCTCACCAACGCACTCCAGGGCGATTTCGGAGTCGTGATCTCGAGCAACCAACCGGTCGCTGACGTCGTCGTGTCCCGGCTGCCACCGACCGTCGTACTCGGGTTCCTCGGGTGGCTGATCGCCCTGATCATCGCCATCCCGACCGGGATCTACGCGGCGGTGAACAAGGACCAGCTCGGCGACGACGTCAGCCGCGTGTTGGCGCTGTCGGGCATCTCGATCCCGAACTTCTGGCTCGGGCTGATGCTCATCCTGATCTTCGCCGTCTGGCTGAACTTCTTCCCGGTGCTCTCGCCACAGGAACCCCTGTTGAGTCCGGACATGCTGTGGTTTCTGATCCTCCCGGGGATCACCATCGGGACCGCGGCTTCGGCGACGCTGATGCGGATCATGCGGTCGTCGATGGCCGAGGAGCTCAACAAGGAGTACGTCACGGCCGCGCGGGCGAAGGGGTTGCCCGAGCGGACGGTCATCCTCAAACACGTCCTCAGGAACTCGCTCATCTCGGTGACGACGGTCGCGGCCTTCCTGACGGCGAACATCCTCGCCGGGTCGGTCGTCGTCGAGACGGTCTTCGGCTGGCCCGGGCTGGGCAGGGAGCTCGTCCGGGCGGTGGTCGGCCGGGAGATCAACCTCATCATGGCGATCACGCTGTTTACCGGGCTGGCGCTCATCATCGCGAACCTGCTCGCGGACATCGCGTACGCAGTGCTCGACCCGCGGATCAGATACTAAACTATGTCAACACAACGAGGCCGTATCCGTATCACGGGCTTTGACCCGACGCGCGTCGACGAACGCGACGCGCTCTCGGACTGGGTAGAGGAGGGCGAGACGGAGCCGGAGAGCCGCTGGCGGCGGGCCTGGCGGCGGTTCAGGCGCAACCGAAGCGCGATGCTCGGCGTGGTCGTGGTCGCGGTGTTGACGCTGCTCGCGCTGCTTGCCCGCCCCATCGAACTGTTCGGCGTCGCCGTCCAGCCCTTTGCGATCACCCCCTTCGAGCCGGACACGATCCTGTATCTCATGCCGGAGTACGCCGACATCGGGCCGTACTCGCCGCCCTCCTCGACCACGCCGCTGGGCACCGACGGGACCGGTCGCGACATCCTCTCACGGCTGCTGTACGGCGGCCGGTACAGCCTCTCGATCGGCTTCATCGTCGTGTTCATCACGGCGGTCATCGGCATCATCTACGGCTCGATTTCGGGGTACTACGGCGGGCTCGTCGACGAGGTCATGATGCGTGTGCTCGACGTCATCTTCGCGTTCCCGGGGCTGGTGCTGGCGCTGGTCATCGTCGCCACGCTGGGCGGCGGCTACTGGCAGCTCGTGCTCGCGTTCACCGTCTTCGGGTGGGCGGGCTACGCCCGCCTCATCCGCGGGGAGATCCTGAAAGTCAAACAGAACGAGTACGTGATGGCCGCGCGGGCGCTGGGCGCGAGAGACCGGAAGGTGATCTTCAGACACATCGTCCCGAACGCGCTGGCGCCGGTGATCGTCCAGGCCTCGCTGTCGATCGGGACGGTCGTCATCGGCGTCGCCGCGCTCGGCTTCCTGGGGGTCGGGCTCGACCCGACGACCGCCGAGTGGGGGACGATGCTCAACGCCGCACGGAGCACGCTCATCCAGGGGCCCGGCGCGACGCTGCCCTGGTGGGCGACGGTGTTCCCAGGGGTGGCCATCTTCCTGTTCGTGATGGCGATGAACCTGATCGGTGACGGGATCAACGACGCGCTGGACGCCCAGGATACCACCGTCGCCCAGGGGGGTGGCGGCTGATGGCCCTGCTCGAGGTCAACGACCTCACCGTCGAGTTCTACACCGAGGACGGCGTGGTCACCGCTGCCGACGAGCTCAGTTTCACCGTCGAGAGCGGCGAGAAGTTCGGCGTCGTCGGCGAGAGCGGGGCCGGCAAGAGCGTCACCGCACTCTCGCTGATGCGGCTGATCGAGGAACCCGGACAGATCACCGACGGTGAGATCCTGTTCAAGGGTGAGGACATCCTGGAGATGAGCGAGTCGGAGGTCCGGAGCATCCGGGGCAACGAGATCGCGATGATCTTCCAGGACGCACAGACCGCGCTCAACCCCGTCTACACCGTCGGCGAGCAGATATCCGAGGCGATCCGCCACCACCTCGACTACAGCGAGTCCGACGCCCGCGACCGCGCGGTCCAGCTGATGGACGACGTCGGCATCCCAGAGCCCGACGCGCGCTACGACGACTACCCCCACCAGTTCTCCGGGGGGATGCAACAACGGGTGGTCATCGCGACGGCGCTGTCGTGTGACCCCGACCTGCTGATCGCCGACGAGCCGACGACCGCGCTGGACGTCACCATCGAGGCCAAGATCCTCGACCTGATCGAGAACCTCGCCGACGAGTACGACACTGCCGTCCAGCTGATCACCCACGACCTGGGGGTGATCGCGGAGGTCTGTGACCGGGTGATGGTGATGTACGCCGGCAAGCCGGTCGAGAAGGCGCCGGTCGACGACCTCTACTACGACCCCAAACACCCCTACACGGTCGGGCTGATGAGTTCGATCCCGCGGGTCGGGGAGAAACGCGACCGGCTCCAGACCATCCCCGGGACGATGCCGGACCTGGTGGAGCTGCCCTCCGGGTGTAGCTTCCATCCGCGGTGTCCGTTCGCCGAGGACGCCTGCACGAAAAAAGAACCCCCGCTGGTCGACCACGAGACCGGGGAGGCGGCCGCCGGGAGTACCGACCAGCACGTCGCCGCGTGTCTGGAGTACACCGGCGACCTCGTCGAGGGACTTGACTACGAAGTGAACGTCGACGGCGCCGACCCCGACGCGGAGTCGGCGGCCGGCCGGGGGGACGACTAGTGTCCCGAACCGAACCGATCCTCCGGGCGGAGAACCTGACCAAGTACTTCGACGACAGCGAGGGCTTCATCGACTCGCTTCTGGGCCGGAGTCAGTGGGTGAAAGCCGTCGACGGGGTGGACCTCGAACTGTACGAGGGCGAGACTCTGGGCGTCGTCGGTGAGTCCGGCTGCGGGAAGACGACCCTGGGGCGGACGCTGCTCCAGTTGCTCGAGCCCACCGAGGGCTCGGTCTACTACAACCGGACCGACGGGGCCGGTGGGCGCGAGCAGGTCGACCTGACGGAGGTTTCCTCCTCGCGGCTGCGGTCGCTGCGGACCGACCTCCAGTACATCTTCCAGGACCCGTTCTCGAGTCTCAACCCGCGGCTGACCGTTGGCGACATCATCGGCGAACCGCTCGATATTCACAATCTGGCCTCGGGCGCCGAGCGCACCGACCGGATCTACGAGCTGCTGGAGCTCGTGGGGTTGAACCCCAGCCACGCCCAGCGGTACCCCCACGAGTTCTCCGGCGGCCAGCGCCAGCGGATCGGGATCGCCCGCGCGCTGGCGGTCGACCCGGACGTCATCGTCTGTGACGAGCCGGTCAGTGCGCTCGACGTCTCGGTCCAGGCCCAGATCCTCAACCTCCTGGAGGACCTCCAGGAGGAGCTGGGGCTGTCCTACATCTTCATCGCCCACGACCTGAGCGTCGTCGAGCACATCTCAGACCGGATCGGCGTGATGTACCTCGGGGAGTTCGCCGAGGTCGGCACCACCGAGGAGGTGTTCTCGCCGCCGTATCACCCCTACACCGAGGCGCTGCTGTCGGCGATCCCGGAGCCGGACCCACAGTGGCAGGGCGACCGCATCCTGCTTTCGGGGAACGTCCCCTCGCCGCTCAACCCGCCCTCGGGCTGTCGCTTCCACACCCGGTGTCCGCGGGTCATCCAGCCCGAGGGGTTCGACCTCGACCAGGAGGTCTGGCGGTCGTTGATGGACTTCAAACAGCGCCTGCTCGAGGAGGAGCACGTCGGGGCGGTGACGGCCGTCGAGGAGGACATCGACGTCGAGGACGCCTCCCGGGCGGAACTCGAGGAGCTCGTCCGGGCGGAGTTCGACCTGCCCGACCGGTTCGACGGCGAGGCCGAGCAGGTCTTCGCCGAGACGGTCGACGACCTCCACGGCGGCGACGTCCAGGCAGCCGAGGCGACTATCTCGGAGGCCTTCGTCTCCCCCTGCGAGGAGACCCATCCCGAACTGTACGCGGAGACCGGAACCCACGAGATCGCCTGCCTGCTGTACGACGACGAGCATCCTGACCCGACGGACTTCGTCGGCGACACCAGAAGCGACGCAGCCGCCGACGACTGACCGCACTCCGGCCCGCCGACCAAACGTTTTAGCTCGCGTCTCCCCGAGTAGACAGTAATGCGACGGATCTACGAGTCGGACGCGCTCTACCGGGACGACGACGAGCCCGGGGCCCCGCGGGAGCGCCAGCGCGAGACGCGCCCGCAGGCGCTCCGGTCGGTCCCCAGCGGCTCGCTCAGCCGGTGGCTCGTCCCCGACCGCGTGCGCTACTGGGGGCTCTCGCTGGAGGTCGAGACGCCGCGGGCGGAGTTCCGGGTGGGCGAGCACGTCCCCTTCCTGGTGACCATGAAAAACAGCCTCCCGTTCCCGGTCACCATCGCTACGCGGTCCCCGCTGTTGTGGACCTGGCACGTCGACGACCATCGAGGAGCCTCCAAGCTCCCGTCCGAGGGTCCACCCGAGGAAGAACGGGGCTTCCAGTTCGAGCGCGGCGAGCGCAAGCGCTTCCGGAAGCGGTGGGACGGGATGTTCAAGGTCGCCGCCGCGGAGTGGGAGCGGGCGCCGCCCGGCGAGTACACCATTGGCGCCAGCCTCAACGTCGACGGGGCCGTCGAGAAGGGGCTGTACAGCGAGACGACGGTGACGCTGCGGCCGGAGTGAGCGCCAGCCAGGTCTCGACCCCCAGTGCCGATTGCCGGCCTGCGGTCAGGGCGTGATCCCCTTCATGCTGTGTTCGGGGCCGACCCGGGCGTGGTCGAACTCCCGGAGGCGGCGCTCACAGCCCTCGCAGGCGACCGTCTTGACCTGGTGGGTTCCACAGCAGGATTCCAGGACCTCCTCGCCGAGGGCCACCGCGCCGCCACAGAGCGGGCAGCGTTCCTGAAAGCCACGCAGCGACTCGAGGATCTCGCGGCGCTGTCCCGGCGGCACCTCGCGCCAGCGGTCGGTCGCCTCCGCCAGCGCGCGGTCGGTGGCGACGTCGGCGGTCAGCGCGGCCACCGAGGGCCACTTGCGAACCTGGATGCCCACCTCGACGGCCGGGTACTCCCGGTCAAGCGGCGTCACCTCGTCGGGGTCGACGCCGAAGATGGCCGCGATGGCCTCGACGTCGTCGGCCACCGTCCGGGCCTCGCTGTTGGCAGCGACCCGCTCGGCGAAGCCGTCGGTCAGGCAGAACTCCTTCCCGTCCGCACAGAGTTCGATGGCCCCCACGTCCTGGAGGAATTCGGAGGCCTCGACACTCTCTTGTCGGCGGCGCTCGACCCGCTCGAACACCTCGAGGTCGTCGGGGTCCGCGCCGACCGACTCCTCCCGTTCCCCTTCCTCCTCCAGGGTCGTCCCCGCGGTCGGGTGCTTCCCGAACAGCCGGAGGACGCTCGCCGGCAGGTACCGCTCGGTGAGTTCGGGCGTGCCGGGGACGAGATACCCCCGGAGGGCGATGGCGAGCACCGAGAGCGCGAAGACGCCGGCGGCGGCCGGGAGCGACAGGAGCGCGACGGCCCCGGCGAGGAGGGCGGCGACGAGGAGGTTGACGAGCGTGCAGGGGAGACAGCGGTTGTCGCCGGTGTACTCGGGCTGGCGGAGGCGTCCGAGCAGCGACTCGCGTTCCGACATCGACGGCCATTCGGTGGCTGCGTACAAATACCTGGTCCGTCCGGGTGGACCGAAAGGGCCATTCCGCGGACGGACCGAGTGCGTGACGCGCGAGGGTGGCTGAGCTAGGCCAAAGGCGGCGGGCTTAAGACCCGCTCCCGTAGGGGTTCGAGGGTTCGAATCCCTCCCCTCGCATCTGCGACGAACGGACGTGAGGAGCGAGTCGTTCGGGATTCGAACCCTACCAGCCGCAGGCCCGGAACGGCGCGTAGCGCCGCACGCCCGGAACGTCTGGTTCCGGTTCGAATCCCTCCCCTCGCATCTGCGACGAACGGACGTGAGGAACGAGTCGAGCGGCCCGGAGCGGGGAGTTTTTGCCCCGAGACCTCCTACCGGACGGCAATGACTGAGGAGCTGCCAGAGAGCGCCGCCCGGGCGTTCGAGGCTCACGACGCCTTCGAGCGGGACGGGGATGGATTCCGGCTGACGACGAGCCGGTTCGGGGGGCGCGTGACTGCGGTCGACCTCGGCGGCGGGGTCGCGTACACGCTGACCGTCCGGGTGCCGACACTCGATGCTGCGACCGCTGACGAGGTGGGCGAGGCCGTCGCCTCGGGGTGGTTCGACACGATGCGCCGGCGGCTGGAGGACGCGCCCAAGGCCACCCGCGCGGACGTCGCGCTGTCGGGATTCGACCTCGAGGAGGACGGCGACGAGGCCGTCGTCACCTTCCAGTTCGAGTGGGACGACCCGGACCGCGCCGCCGCCATCGCGAAGACCTTCGCCGAGTACGTCGAGGGGACCTACGTGGAGAGCGTCGTCCCGGGCTACGACTACGAGGGCGTTGTGGGGGAACTGCTCCAGGGTGCAAGCCAGGGCGAGGGCGGCCGGAAGGGTGGGACGCCACTGTAGCGCGCTGGCGAGCACACAACAGGGCCAGGCGCGCGTTCAATCGCGCGCCGACGGGGGAGGGCAGGCCGGCCACCAGCATCCGCGGCGCGGAGCGCCGCGGTTCCCTGCGAGCGCTCTACCGAGCGCGAGCAGCCTTTTTCACTATGTTTTTGCAAGGAGTGGTCCGCCGCGCGCCGAAGGCGCGCGTGCGAGACCCGACGCAGCAAAAAGTAGCGTCTAGTCCATCGCGATGTACGTCTGGGTGTCCTCGACGCCGTCGACCCCCTGGATGTGGGTGGCGGCGACGTCTTTCACGTCGGCGGGCGAGGGGACGTCGACGGTGGCGATGAGGTCGACGTCGCCGGCGACGATGTGCGCCGAGTCGACGCCCTCGACGGCCTCGATGCTCTCCCTGAGTCGGTCGGCTTCGCCGGTGTTCGCTTTGACCATGACGTACGCTTTGACCATGTCAGGCACCTCCGAGTGCGGCCGCGCCGGTGTCGCCGGCGACGATCTCCCGGACGTCCCCGAGCGTGTCGAACGCCGCGAGGACGACCAGCCGGTCGCCGGTCGCCAGCGACTCGTCGGGGTCGGGGATCCCGAACGCCCCGTCCGCCTTCCCGAACGCCAGCAACCGCGACTCGCCGGGGAGTTCGAGTTCGCTCAGCGTGTAGCCACGCATCGGCGAGGCCTCCGTGATCGTGAATTCGACGAGCTGGAGGTCCTGAGCGATATCGGCGATGGCGCGGATGTTGCCCCCCAGCAGGGCGTTTTTCGCGACGATGGCGCCCAGCCGTTCGGGGTGGACCACCTCGTCGACGTCGTCGGCGTACTTCCGGTAGATCCCCTCGCGGTAGCCCTCGTCGACGCGCATGACAGTCCGGCAGCCCCGCTGTTTGGCGATCATGCAGGCGACGAAGTTGTCGTTGAGGTCGCTGGTCAGCGCCCCGAGCGCGTCGGCCGTGTCGACCCCCGCCTCGACGAGTGTCTCCTCGACGGCGCCGTCGCCGACGACGACCTCGAACCCCTCCTCGCGGGCGACGGCTGCGACTGTCTCCCCGCGCTCGACCAGAACCACCTCGTGGCCGCTGTCCGCCAGGGCGCGCGCGGTCCGCATCCCCACGCGACCTGCACCCACGATAACAAATCGCATACAGGGACTAACGGGGACAGGGGCATAAACTTGTTCTCGCCGGCTTCCTGTCGCGTGGGCAACCTTTATGCGCGTGTGAGACAGTACCACACGCCATGGTCCGTGCGTTCATTCTGGTGAAGACGAGCCCAGGGGAGGCGGCGGCCGTCGCGAAAGCGGTCCACGACCAGGCCGCCGTCGAGGAGGCGCACGTCGTCGCCGGCCAGTACGACGTCATCGTCGAGGCGGTCGGCGAGGAAGTCTATGATGTTATCGACGGCGTCGCGACCGGGCTGCGGGACGTAACTGGCGTGGCCGACACGCGGACCTACATCTGTCTCGAGTAGCTGTTGAGGCACGGCCACGCGCCGACACGCCAAAGGCCGTCGAGCCCCAACCGCGTGTATGGCCACATCGCTGGAACTGCTGGGGCTGTTGTTCATCGTCCTGGTGAACACGGCGGCGACGGCACTCGCGACCCGCTTTTTCCGTGTCCGGCTGAAGACCGGGTGGGGGAGCGCGGTCTACACCGCCCTCCTCGTCCCGGTGTTGCTGGTCGTGCTCACGCTCGCAATCGGCAGCCTCGGCGTCGGCCCCGACCTGGGCAGCGCGGCGGCGGTGTTCGGGGTGACCGTCATCCTCCCGATGGCTGTCGGGGTCGCCTTCGACTACTTCTGGATGCCCGCCCCCGACGAGGTGGACCTGCCGGAGCAGTACCGCGACCGGGACAGCCAGCCCCGCCGGTCGCGGTAGCCAGGGCCCCTCCTAGAGTTCGCCGGCCACGACCTCGCGGACCCGGTCGGTAACGCGTTCGAGTGGCTGTGTCGCGTCGACCCGGACGAACCGGTCGGGCGCTCCCTCGATGAGTCGCTCGTAGTTCTCGCGGACGTCCGCGAGGTAGTCGGCCGTCTCGAACTTGTTGGTCGCGCCGGCCCGCTCGGCCGCCGTTTCGGGGTCGACGTCGAGATAGACCGTCAGGTCCGGCGGTCGCGTCCAGGGCCGGTGGACCGACCGGACGAACGCCAGCGCGTCCTCGAACCGGCCGGAAAGCGTCGCCCCCTGGTAGGCGTACCGCGAGTCGGAGTAGCGGTCGGAGACGACGGGGTCGCCCCGCTCCAGTGCCGGCCCGACGGTGTCGGCGAGGTGGGCAGCGTGGTCGGCAGTGTAGAGGAACAGTTCCGCCAGCGGGTCGGCGTCGCCGTCGGCAAGCGAGCGCCGGACCGCGTCCCCGTACCAGGAGCCGGTCGGCTCCCGGGTGAACGTGGTTTCCGCCGGGACCGCGTCGTGCGCCCGGAGTGCCTCGATGCAGGAGGTCTTCCCGCTGCCGTCGAGTCCCTCCAGCGTGACGAGCATACCCGCCTCTGGCAGGGGCGACAGGTAAGTCGGTCGGTCGGCCGGCTGTCTCCCTGCCCGTGGGTCCGCTCGGGAACCGCGAACTCCGCGTCCCGGCCGGGACGGAGTCGGTTAGCTTTACCTGTCAGCCGCCCCGAGGGGTAGACATGGATATCCTGGTGGCAGGCGGCAGCGGATTCATCGGCCGACACCTGTGTGAACGGCTGGTCGAACGGGGCCACGACGTAACGGCGCTCTCCCGGGACCCCGACCCCGGCGCGCTCCCCGAGGGTGTGGAGACGGCGATGGGCGACGTGACCGCCTACGACTCCATCGAGGCCCACTTCGAGGGCCGGGACGCCGCCGTGAATCTGGTGGCACTCTCGCCACTGTTCGAGCCGAAAGGCGGGGACCGGCGCCACGACGAGGTCCACCGCGGCGGGACCGAGAACTGCGTGCGGGCCGCCGAGGAGCACGGAGTCGACCGGTTCGTTCAGCTGTCGGCGCTGGGTGCGGACCCCGAGGGTGACACCCACTACATCCGCGCGAAGGGACGGGCGGAGCAGGCCGTCCGCGACTCGGAGCTTGAGTGGGTCATCTTCCGGCCCTCCGTGGTCTTCGGCGAGGGCGGCGAGTTCGTCTCCTTCACCAAGCGCCTGAAAGGGATGTTCGCACCCGGCCTCCCGTTGTACCCGCTTCCCGGAGGCGGCCGGAAGACCCGCTTTCAGCCCATCTGGGTCGGGGACATCGCGGGAATGATCGCGGAGGCGACCGTCGAAGAGGGTCACCCCGGCGAGACCTACGAGGTCGGCGGGCCGGAGGTGCTCACGCTCCGGGAGATCACCGAGATGGTCTACGAGAGCGAAGGGAAATCGGTCCGGATCGTGGGGCTCCCGATGGGGCTCGCCGGCGTCGGGCTGAAGACGCTGGGGGTCGTCCCCGGGTTCCCGATGGGCGGCGACCAGTACCGCTCGCTGAAATTCGACAACACGACCGACGACAACGACGTCGACGCCTTCGGCCTCGGCGTCGAAGACCTCACCAGGCTCGGCTCGTATCTCGGCGTCGAGGGGTAAGCCGGTCCTACGGGCGACCGCCGTAGCCGGCTCTCGGGCTGTGAAACCGGGGTTCGAGCGGCGTCTCCGATTCTCGATTTCGATTCGTGGGCAAAAGACTTATTCGTCCAATCGAACACACCCTTCTTAAGACATGAAACTCGCGATGATCGGCTTCGGGCAGGCCGGCGGGAAAATTGTCGACAAATTTCTGGAGTACGACCAGCGGACGGGCAGTCAGATCGTCCGGTCGGCAGTCGCGGTGAACACGGCGAAGGCGGACCTGCTGGGCCTGGAGCAGATCCCCCAGGAGAACCGCGTGCTCATCGGGCAGGCACGCGTCAAGGGCCACGGGGTCGGCGCCGACAACGAGCTCGGCGCCGAGATCGCCGAAGAGGATATCGACGAGATCCAGGGGGCAATCGACAACATCCCGGTCCACGAGGTCGACGCCTTCCTGATCGTCGCCGGCCTGGGCGGGGGGACCGGCTCGGGCGGGTCGCCGGTCGTCGCGAAACACCTCAAACGCATCTACACCGAGCCGGTCTACGGGCTGGGCGTGCTTCCCGGCAGCGACGAGGGCGGTATCTACACGCTCAACGCCGCCCGCTCCTTCCAGACGTTCGTCCGCGAGGTGGACAACCTCCTCGTCTTCGACAACGACGCCTGGCGCAAGACCGGCGAGTCCGTCGAGGGCGGCTACGAGGAGATAAACGAGGAGATCGTCCGCCGCTTCGGCGTGCTCTTCGGCGCCGGGGAGGTCGAGGCCGGCGACAACGTCGCCGAGAGCGTCGTCGACTCCTCGGAGATCATCAACACGCTGGGCGGCGGCGGCGTCTCCACCGTGGGCTACGCCACCGAGTCCGTCGAGCTGGGAAACTCCGGCGGCGGCGGCCTGCTCTCGCGATTCAAGAGCGACGGCCAGGACGACGGGATCGAGAGCGCGAACACCACCAACCGGGTCACCTCGCTGGTCCGGAAGGCCGCGCTGGGCCGGCTGACCCTGCCCTGCGAGATCGAGGGCGCCGAGCGGGCGCTGCTGGTGCTCTCGGGGCCGCCCCAGTACCTCAACCGCAAGGGGATCGAGCGCGGGCGCAAGTGGCTGGAGGAGCAGACCGGCAGCATGGAAGTCCGGGGCGGCGACTACCCGAAAAACGACCCCAACGTCGCCGCCGCCGTCCTGCTCTCGGGCGTCCACAACGTCCCCCGGATCAAGGAGCTCCAGCAGGTGGCCATCGAGGCCCAGGACAACATCGACGAGATCCGCCAGGAGAGCGAGGACAACCTGGAGACGCTGGTCGAGGACGAGGAGGATGAACTCGACCCCCTCTTCTGACACGGCGATACGCCATCCAGCGGGCGCGGTCGCGGGCGCCGGGCGGCGCTCACAGCGGGGGTCGGACGACCGGTAGATGCGCGTCGTCGTCCCGTTCGACGCCCGCGACCCGAACACGCGTCTCGAACCCGCCCTCGACGCCGACGAGCGCCGCGCCCTCGCGCGGGCGATGCTCGCGGACGTGCTCGCGGCCCTGCGCGGGACCGACCGCGACCTCGAGGTCCGGGTGCTCGCGACCGGCCCGGTGGATGTCGACGCCGCCGTCACCGTCGACGACCGCCCGCTCACGCCCGCCGTCAACGCCACGCTGGCAGCCACTGAAGAGCCCGTCGCGGTCGTGATGGCCGACCTCCCGCTGGCGACGCCGGAGGCCGTGGGGCGGCTGCTCGGGCCCGAGCCGGGCGGCACCGACGACCCGAACGAGGCGGCCGGCGTGGTGCTCGCGCCCGGGCTGGGTGGCGGCACCAACGCCCTGCTCGCTCGCCACCCCGATTTCCGGGTCGACTACCACGGCGTCTCCTACCGCGACCACCGCGAGGCCGCCGCCGCGGTCGGCGCGGCGGTGCGGACGGTCGACTCCTTCCGGCTCGCGCTCGACGTCGACGACCCCGCGGACCTGGCCGAGGTCCTCCTCCATTCGGAGGGCGAGGCGGCGGCGTGGCTCCGCGAGGCCGGCTTCGCCGTCTCGGCGGCGGACGGCCAGATGAGGGTCGAGCGGGAGTAGGAAGGCCCCCGGACTCCCGAACGGTTTTGACCCTCGGGCCCGGATTCCGGGCCGTGATCCCGGACGCCGAGGCCTACGACGTCGACCTCTCGCTTCCCGGTTCCGAGTCGGCCGTATCGGAGCTGCTCGCGGTCCGGCCCGCGGACGTGGAGCCGGCCGAGCACCTCTCCTTCTGCCGGAACGTCTTCGTCCCGCTGACGACCGCCTGCCGGTACACCTGCACCTACTGCACCTACTACGACCCGCCGGGGCAGGCCGAGCTGATGAGCCCCGAGGACGTCCGCGAGGTCGTCCGGACCGGCGCCGACGCCGGCTGCACGGAGGCCCTCTTTACCTTCGGGGATGACCCCGACGACCGCTACACGGAGGTCCACGACCAGCTCGCCGAGTGGGGCTTCGACTCCATCCACGAGTACCTCCGGCGGGCCTGCGAGATCGCCCTGGAAGAGGGGCTGCTCCCCCACGCCAACCCCGGCGACCAGACCCGCGAGCAGATGGCCACCGTCGCCGACTGCAACGCCTCGATGGGCGTGATGCTCGAGACCACGGCCGAGGTCCAGGCCCACGGTGGGCCTCGCGCGAAGTCGCCGGGCCAGCGCCTCGCGACGATCCGCACGGCGGGGGAGCTCGGTGTCCCCTTCACCACGGGCATCCTGGTGGGCATCGGCGAGGAGTGGGCCGACCGGGCCCGGAGTCTGCTGGCCATCCGCGAGATGCACGAGCGCTACGGCCACATCCAGGAGGTGATCGTCCAGCCGGTCGCCGAGAACGAGCGCTGGCGGGGTCCCACGCCGGACCTGGAGACGCTGCGCCGGGCGGTGGCGATGGCCCGGTCAGCCCTGCCCGAGGAGGTGTCGCTGCAGGTCCCGCCCAACCTGGCTCCGGCCGGCGAGGTGGTCGACTGTGGCATCGACGACCTCGGCGGGGTCTCTCCGGTGACCGACGACCACATCAACCCGGACTACGCCTGGCCGGGGCTCGATGTCCTCCGCGATATCGCCGACGGCGCGGACGTCCCGCTACGCGAGCGGCTGCCCGTCTACGAGCGGTACCTGCCCGGGGACCTCCGCAGCGAGGGGTTCGAGGGGACGCCCGCGCGGGCGCCAGCGACGGACGGCGGGGACGGTGGAGACGGCCCCCGGCGACCGGGTGACCCGGAGTCTCCGGCCGGGGACGAGTGGGTGTCCGAGCGGATCCAGGCGGCGCTCCGTGCCGAGACCGACGCCGGCCGTCGGTTCCGGACAGTACTCCGGGACGAGTCGCTCTAGCGAACCAGCTGGGCGAAGACCCGGCTCTCGACCTTTCGGAGGTGTTCGCCGACGGTGCTCGGGGCGGCGTCGACCTCCCGTGCGACGTCCTCGTGGGTCGCGGCCCGGGGGTCGTCGTAGTAGCCGAGTTCGACGGCCGCCTCGAGCACCTCCCGCTGGCGGTCGGTCAGCGAGAGAAACAGGTCGTCGAGGTCGGGGGTGTGCTCGCCGGTCTCCAGCACCTCCATCTCGTAGCCCGGGTCGTCGGCCCGCATCGCCTCGGCGAAGGCGCCCTCCGGGCCGACGAGCGTGACCACCATCGCGCCGCCGGGCTCGACCTCGATCGGCATCTCCATCGCGAGCCCGAGGTCGTACCGCACCCCGAGCATCCGCTCGGTGACCTCCGTGGGCTCGAAGTGGGTGTAGGAGTACCACCACCCCTCCTCCGTTTCCCCCGCGATGCTGAAATCGAGGACGTGCTCTGACGATTCGAGGATCTCGCGGTAGCGGCCGCGGTCGCCGCGGGCCTCCGCCAGCAGTAGCCCGGTCCCGTCGTCGAGCAGGTCGACCCGGTAGATCTTCCCCCGTTCGACCCCGGGGTCGGCGGACAGCTTCTCACCCAGCGGGTGAAACCCTTCGCCCTCGGCCGGCCGGACGCGAAGCCGCGCGTACCGCATGGCAGGGGATGCTCGGCCCCGCCTCATAAATCCGCCGCGAAAGCCCGGCTCAAGTGTCTTCACCCAGTCACGGCTACGGCCACACATGCTCGGACTCGGTCCCCGTGCACTCCAGTGGCTCGGCGCCGGCGCGCTCGTGACGCTGCTCGGTGTGCTCATCAAGTACGCCGGCTGGACGTGGTTGCTGGCGGGCTACAGTGAATCGACGTCGCCGGTCCCGGACGAGGTGGTCCGGGACATCGCGGGCAACACCGTATTGCGCATCGGCATCGCCCTCCTCGGGGTCGGCGCGCTCGCTGCCGTCACGGACCTCCCGTCCTCGGTCGGTCCCGTCGTCGCGGCCGTGGTCGTGCTGGCCGTTGCCAGGCTCATCTACCGGCTGAACACGTGGTCACCCCAGAACAGTTGACACGCCACGCCGGCACGGCTGCCCGGACGGCCCGGACGCACAGCGTCGGCCTACTCGACGAGCGGGCTCCCGTCGGCGCGGGGGCCGAGTTCGGGGCCATGGGGAGTGTCGTCGGGGTCGACCCGCCGGCGCTCGGTGTAGTCGGTCGAGCGCTCGACGGGCACCCGGCCGACCGCGGTGATCATCTCGACGTACTCCGCGACCGAGCGCGCCTCGCCGTAGTCACCGCCGGCGCGTTTGGTGATCTCCTCGCTCAGGATGGTGCCCATGAAGTCGTCGGCGCCACAGGAGAGCATCTTCAGCCCCTGTTCGTCGCCGTATTTCACCCAGGAGGACTGGATGTGGTCGATATTGTCCAGATACAGCCGCGAGACGGCGATCATCAACTCGTCCTCGTGGGCGGAAGCGCCGGTCTCGACCATCCCGCGCTCGTGGAGCGGGGTGTCGGGGTGGATGAAGGAGAGAGGGACGAACTCGGTGATGTTGTCGGTGCGGTCCTGCAGGCGGCGGATGACGTCGAGGTGTTCGACGCGGTGGCGCTCGTTCTCGACGTGGCCGTACATGATAGTCGCGGTGGTGGGGAGCCCGACCTCGGCGGCGCCCTCCATCGCTTCGACCCACTCGCCGGTGTCGATCTTTCCCGGGCAGATCACGTCCCGGACCTCGTCGACGAGTATCTCCGCGGCGGTGCCCGGCACCGAATCGAGTCCGGCCTCGGCCAGCCGGCCGTAGACCTCCTCGTAGGACCAGTCGGTCCCCCGGCGGGCGTGGTACCCCTCCTCGGGAGTCATCGAGTGGACGTGGAGGTCGTCGACGCTCATCGCCCGCATCTGCTCGACGTAGGTCCCGGGGTCGACCTCGTAGCGGTCCGGGGACTTGTAGTTGAGGTCGCCGCGGTCGCTGGCCTCCAGCAGTTCGCGGTGCTCTTCGTCCAGCGCGAAGGCGGGATGCAGCCCGGAGACGGAGGTCACCTCGTAGATGCCACGGTCGACCGCCTCGGCGACGATCCGGCGGGACTCCTCGGGCGTCTTGGTGAAGCCGCCGTGGTCGCCGTCGTGCTCGTCGAGGAACTGCTCGGAGCGGTCCTTGAAGTTACAGAACAGACAGCCCGTGTTGCACGCGGTGGTGACGTTGTTGTTGAGGTTGGCGACGAAGGTGACCTCGTCGCCGACCACCTCCGCGCGGCGGCGGTCGGCGGCCTCGAGGACGAGCTCCTTGCGCTCGAGGTCGATCCCATCGCGGTCGGTTCCGGTGGTGAGGAGTTCGACACCGTCGGCGACCGAGAGGCGCTCGCCCGCGCGGGCCTTCGCCAGCGCGTTCTCGAAGGACTGGTCCGTCTCCGGCCGGTACTCGAAGGAGAACTGCTCGCGGGGGACGTTCGGACGTACCCGGGACGGAGTGGCCATCACCGGTGAAACGGCGGTCCGGAATAAAAACACACGGGTCCCTGCGGAACTGGCCGGCCTCTGGGACGGAGCGGGGCGGATGGACGGCCCGACGGCGGGACGCCAGTCGCCGTCGGTCGAGGGTCAGTCGCCGGCCGCCGGGATTCCGGCGGCGTCGGTGACGGTCTCGCCGACCTGGGTGTAGACGAGCACGAGCCCCGCGGCCCCGCCGAGGGTGGCGACCACGAAGGGGGTCGCGAAGCCGAAGCCGACCAGAATGCCCGAAAAGAGCGTCCCGAAGGCGATCCCGAGGCCGAAGCCCATCGTCAGCAGCGACAGCGTCGAGCCGGACTGCCCCTCCTTCGCGAGGTCGCCCGCGAGCGCTAGCGAGGGGGCAAAGACCGCCGCCACCGCGACCCCCTGGACGAACCGCAACAGGACCATCAGTTCCGAGGAAGTCACGAAACCCTGCGCGAGCGTCGCCGGCAACAACAGGACGAACCCGCCGAGCAGGAACGGCCGGCGGCCGTAGCGGTCGCTGAGCCGGCCAAGCGGGAGCTGGAAGAGCACGTTCGCCAGCACCGTGGCCCCGAACTGGACGGCGAAGAGGAAGTCACTCTGGCCGAGCCGGGCGTTGATCGCGTTGGCGAGGGGGGCGAAGATGGCGAAGCTGAGCGCCATCACCGCCGTCGCGAGCCCGAGGGCGAACACCGGGTCCAGCCCTGGACCGTCGGGGTTGCGGACGGCAAGCGAGAGGTCCTCGCCGGCCTCGGCCTCGGCCTGCTCGGGGTCCTCGATGAGGAGGGTGACCAGCGCGAAGCTGCCGAGTGCGCCGACCACGGCGACGAGGAAGGCGGCGTCGAACCCCGAAACGTCGACGCCCGCCAGCCGGTATGGACCGGCCGCGAGGACGACTCCCGCGACGAGCGGGCCAGTGCCGAAACCCAGCAGCCGGAAGGTGTTGTACAGCCCGAAGTTCCCCCCGCGCTGGTCCGCCTCGGAGTACTCGTTGACCAGCGCGACCGTCATTGGGACGGTGAACGCGGCCCCGATACCCTGCAGCGCGCGCAGCGCCAGGATCGAGACGTAGTCGGTGAGGAAGATGTAGCCGGCACTGCCGACCGCGACCAGCGCCAGCCCGAAGAGCAGGTAGACCTTCCGCTTGCCGGTCCGGTCGGAGAGCCGGCCGGTGAAGGGCTGGCCGAGGCTATTGAGGAAGCCAAACAGCGAGAGCACGACGCCGATGAGCAGCGCGGAGGTCAGCGAGAACTCGACGGGGCCAAGCGTTATCGTCCCGCCAATGAAGGCCGGAAGGTCGACGACCCGCTCGATGTACAGCGGGAGCACGACCACGAGAAAGGAGTTGGCGACCGCGTCGACCATCCGCGCCAGCGCCAGCGTCAGGATCCGCGCGTCGAGGTCGAAGTCCAACGCCATCACCCCGATCCAGGGCGTTCTCCCGTATCAGCGTGTCCACTCCGGTCCGCCCAGCGACGCTGACACGAGGGGACGGGGCGCCAGCGGCCACGAGACAGCACGCTCTTGTCGACGGCCGCCCAGGGGCTCACCATGATACACCAGCACGGGGGGCGCCCCTACGAGTGGGTCGGCTCGCTGAGCGAGCGGCGGGCGCAGCTCTCGCCGGACCGGGTCGGGCTCGTCGACGCCGACACCGGGACGGAGTACACCTACGCCGAACTCGACCGGCGGGCCAACCGAACGGTCCGGCTGCTCCGCGAGCGCGGCGTCGGGAAGGGCGACCGGGTCGCCGCGGTCTCCCGGAACCGGCCGGCGATGGTGGACCTGTACTTCGCGACCGGGAAAGTCGGCGCGGTGCTGGCCCCGCTCTCCCACCGGCTCGCACCCCCCGAACTCGGGGCGATGCTCGACGACGTGGAGCCGGCGGCGCTGGTCGTCGAGGAGCCCTTCGAGAACGAGGTCCGCGAGGCACTGACCGGCGAGGAGTACACCGCCGACGTGCCGCCGCTGGTCGGCCTCCCGGCCGACGGGAGCTCCACCGGCGACGACACCGGCGCTGCCGCCGCGTTCGCCGACCCGGTCGACGGCGAGGGCTGGACGCCCTACGCGGAGGCACGCCCCGCCGACGACAGCCCCGTCGAGACCGTCGAGGTGGCGCTGGAGGACCCCCACCTCTTTCTTCATACTGGCGGGTCGACCGGCCTGCCGAAGGAGGTCGTCCAGACCCACGGGGGGATCGCCTGGAACGCGTTCAACACGGTGCTGTCGTGGGGGTTGCGCCCCGACGACGTGACTCCGATGGTGTTCCCGATGTTCCACACCGGGGGCTGGAACGTCCTGACGATCCCCTTCTTCCATCTCGGCGGGACGGTCATCATCTCCCGGGACTTCGACCCCGGCGAGGTGCTTGACCTGGTCGACAGCCGGGACTGTTCGGTGCTCGTGGCCGTCCCCGCCGTCCTCCGCTTCATGGTCGAGGACGACGACTGGGAGGCGACCGATCTCTCCTCGATCCGCTTCGCGAAGAGCGGCGGCGGCCCCTGCCGGGACAGCATCATCGAGGCCTGGGCCGACCGCGGCGTCGACCTCTCGCAGGGGTACGGGCTGACCGAGTGTGGCCCAAACAACTTCGCGATGCCCGACGACTTCGACCGCGAGAAGACCGCGAGCATCGGGATGCCCGGCCTCTACGTCGACGCCCGCGTGGTCGACGACGAGGGGAGCGAACTCCCCGCGGGTGAGGTCGGCGAACTCGAACTCGCCAGCCCCCACGCCGGCGACGGCTACTGGAACAACCCCGAGGAGACTGCGGAGGCCTTCGGCACCGAAGAGGAGACCGACGCGTGGGTCTCGACTGGGGACCTGGCTCGGGTCGACGGGGAGGGGTACTACTACATCGAGGGGCGCAAGAAGAACATGTTCGTCTCCGGCGGCGAGAACGTCTACCCGCCGGAGGTCGAGAACGTCCTCGCCGGCCACCCGAAGGTCGAGGAGGTGGTCGTCGTCCCCGTCGACGACGAGACCTGGGGGCAGGTCGGGAAGGCCGTCGTCCAGGGCGACGACTCCCTGACGCTGGAGGAACTTCAGGAGTACGCCGAGGGGCGTCTGGCCGGGTTCAAGACTCCCCGGCACCTGGCCTTCGTCGACGAGATGCCCACCAGCGGCCCCTCGAAGATCGACCGCGGGGCCATCGAGGAGGCATACGGCGACTAGTCGGGCGCCGCGGCCGGGCCGAGCGCTGCAGTCAGGACGAGCGCCGCGACCCCGGTCAGGCGCCGTGGTGTCGCGTGACCAGGTAGAGCACGAACGACGAGAGCCAGTGGGCGCCGTCGTAGTCGTCGGTGAAAGCCTCCCGTAGCCCCGCTTCGGCGTGGTCGCGCGCGCTCGCTTCCAGCACCGTCGCCGTCGGACCGTCGAGTGCGACCGCCAGGTCCGCGAGACACCACGCCCGCGCGAGGTTCAGGCCGACGAAATGTAGCGCGACGCCGTCTTCGTCGTCCTCGACCGCGACCGGTTCCGGCAGCGCCTCGCGGGGGCGTTCGGCCACGTCGGGCAGGAAGCTCTCGAACCACGGCTCGAACTCCCCGTCGTCGAGCACCCGCTGCATCAGACTCGCTTCGGTCAGCGCCGGCGAGAGGAAGTCCCAGCTCAGCGGCTCGTACCCGAGCGGGTAGTCGGTGTCCTCGGCGTAGAACCGCCGGGCAGTCTCCCGTGTTTCCGCGGCCAGGTCGCCGTCGCCGACCCCCGTCGCGTAGTCAAGCACCGCCCCGAGTGCGAACGCGGAGTTGTGGTGGGTGCCGACCCGGAACGGGCGCTCCTGAGTGAGAAATTCCGAGCGGGTGAGGTCGCGGATCCGCTCCTCGAGCGGCGCGAGGGTCGCCCGCCACTCCGCTCCCTGCGGGTCGTCCCAGGCGTCGAGTTCGGCGGCCAGACGCAGGAACCACGCCCAGCCGTAAGGGTTCTCGAAGCCGCCGCCCTCGAACTGTTCGAGTTCCGTCTCGACGTTGGCCGCCGTCACTCTGTCGTCGATGCTCCGGCGGATTTCGGCCCCGTCGGGGTGGCCGTCGAACAGCCGGAGCTGGCGGACCAGACACCAGTGGCTGTGGACCGCGGAGTGCCAGTCGTAACAGCCATAGAAGACCGGCGACCGCTCGGCCGGTCGGGGGTTGCCCTCCGGCGAGTCGACGGCCCGCCCGTGGTGGGGGAACTCGGTGTCGACCGACTCCAGCGGGTACCGTGCGAGCGTCTCGACCACCTCGGACGTGAGCCAGCCGCCCCTCCCCGAGAGCAGCGTCTCCGTGTCGGTGACCTCGAGTGGATTCACGGGCATACTGGCGACCGCCCGGTATTTTATGCTGTGGTTGCCCGACTCACGGTGACGAACGGCGCGGAGCCGACTGCTTTTGGTCGCGCGGCCCCGAGAGGGGAGTATGCGCCGGTCCCCGGTCCTCGAGACCCTGGCGGTGATGCTCGCGGTCTTCGTCCTCCAGGTCGCGCTGGGCGTGCTCGGGCAGGCGGGTGCACTCGCGGCGAGCGCGGTCACCGTCGTGGCCGAGCCCTGGACGCTCGCCACGAGCGTCTACGCCCACGCGGGGCCGGGCCACCTGGTGGCGAACGCGGTCGCGCTGGCGGTCGTCGGCCCGCTGGTGGCCCGCCGGACGACCCGCGCCCGGTTCCACGCCTTCTTCCTCGCGACCGGGATGGCGGCGGTGCTCGCGGAGCTTGCCGTCGGCGGGGTGTGGGGGCAGCCGCCGGTCGTGCTTGGGGCCAGCGGTGCGGTGTTCGCGCTCGTGGGTTACCTGCTCACGGGCAACCGGCTTGCGGGCGCCGTCCTCGACTGGGTCGACCTCTCCCCGAGGGCGAAGCTGCTCGGGCTGGCCGTCCTGGTCGTCGGCCTGACGCTCGTTACGGGCTCGTCACGGGCCGCGCTGGTGGCCCACGCTGCCGGGCTGACGCTGGGGCTGGTCGCCGGCCGGCTGGGCGTGCTCGACAGCCGTCGCGGAGCCGACCGGGGGTCACAGCAGGTCCGCGACCTCCAGCGGGACTGAGCCGCGGGTGTACCCCGAGAGGCTCCCGTCGGGCCGGTAGCGGTAGACCACTGTCGGCTCGTAGCCCACGGCCGGGCGCTCGCCCATCACCGCCGACCACTCGTCGTCACGGAAGGAGGTACAGTCCACGAGCAGCGTCGCCCCCTCGTGGGCACGGAGCTGGTCGCTGGTCTTGCCGTCGACGGTCTCCCGGAGGGCGGCGGCGGGCGTGCCCGCCCGGCGGTTCCCGGGGGGCTGGGGCCGGGTCACCTCCACGAGCGTGTGGCCGTCGACCCGGAAGTCCAGGGCGTGCCCGGAGTCGAGTTCGACCTCGGGCGCGAGGTCGTGACCGGCATCGTCCAGGAGCTTCGCGGCGTCGAACTCGCCCATGGTCGCCCGCATGCGCGTGCGGTCGAACTGCTCGCTGGTGCCCAGTTTGGTCGCCATCGTGTACCGGTAGTCGTCGAGCAGCCCCGTCGCCAGCAGGTCGTCGTAGAAGGTCACTCCCTCCTCGCGGCCGGCGTCGGGGAAGCCGGCGGCGTCCTCGGCGAAAAAGCGGCGGGTGACCTCCCGGCCGTCCTTCGAGAAGAAGACCGGCAGAAAGAACCACGAGAGCACCTCGTAGTCGGCCAGCCAGGGGTCCTCGACCTCCAGTGTGGCGAGCAGCTCGCGCTGTGCCCACTCGGCCACTTCGTCGGGGGCCTCCTCGAAGCTGTACTTCTCGGTCTTCCAGAGCGTCTTGGGCGTCTCGGTGTTGCCGAGCCACCACGCTCCGTCGCCGTTTTCGGCCCAGGCAAAGAGCGCGAGGTCGCCGTTGTCCATCTCCAGCCGCCGGGCGTCGTGTCCAGCCGGGGGGGCGAACCACGGGCTGGCGAGGTCGGCCCCGAAGCGGCCGTCGAGCGGGTTGTAGAGGGCGTTCCGGACGCGGTCGAGGTGCCAGCGGTCGGTCGCGCGCCGGAAGCGGATCGGGCCTGCCACACTCTCCGTACGCGGGCGGGACGGGAGAGGCTTGCGCTTGGTGGCGTTTCGGGACCAGCCCCTGTCGTCTGCCCCCACCGTTAGATTGATACTTACCAGCCGGTAAGCGTGAGTGTGGTAACCAATGTCGATGGGCTCATATGACGAAGCGGAGCACGAGCGCCGCGAACGGAAAAACAGCGAAGTCGACGCCAACTTCGACGACGAGCGGGCGGAACACGACGGCCAGGTCGAGTACGAGGGTGGCGAGTCGGCCGAGGAGCTTCTCGACCAGTTCAAGCGGATTCAGTCCTGACCGCGCGAGAGCAGTATCGCGAGGCCGGTGACCGCCGACACCGCCAGCACGTGTCCGACGACGGCCGCAAGCAGGACCGGCTGGCCGAGGACGAACGGGACCAGCGCCAGCTGCGTGAGGCCGAAGCCGAGCGTCCCCAGATCCGCCCGCAGGAGCTGACGGCGCGTCTCGTCGTCGAAGCGAAACCGGACCGACCGCCACAGCGCGACCACGCTTGCCCACCAGCCCGTCCCGATCCGGTAGCAGACGTCCCACAGCACCAGCAGCGTGAGATAGACGACCAGCACGGGCGGTTCCGGGCCGAACAGCGTCCCCACCAGCGACGCTCCCCCCATCTGCGGGTCGTAGACGAACAGGTGGGTCACGAGCGCGACGTAGGCCAGCACCGAGAGGACGACCTCGACGTTCGAGCCAAAGAGCAGCCGGCGGTAGGCCTCGGGGACGTCGGCCTCGCGGGTCTGGCGGGCGATCCGCAGCATCTCCGCGCTGCCCAGCGTCGCGACGACCACAGCGACCGTCCCCGCGACGGCGGCCGTCCAGAGCCCGTAGACCCACGCCAGAAGGAGGATGGCGCCCTCGAAGACGGTGAACTGGATGGCAAGCGCCAGCCCCGGCGAGACGTCCACGCCCGGGAGCGCGCCGATGATCCCTTCGTAGACCCAGGTCTCCCCGTACCGCGTCCCCGGGGACTCCCCCCCAGCGGTCACGGCGAGGCCCCCACCTCCGCGAGCGGGCGGTAGTCCTCGACCGTGAGAGCCCGGCGGACCGCCTCGTCGTAGGGTGTCAGGTCCACGTCGACGAGGTCGGTGATCGCGTCGTCGCCGACGACGACGGGGTTTTTCAGCCCGTCGATCAGCGGCCGGGCGACGTGGAAGTCCACGTCGGTCACCAGCCCGACCCAGTAGGAGGACAGCCGGGGGGTCAGGACGGGCACCGAGATGATGAACGGTTCGCGCCGGCCCATGACGCGGGCGGTGGTCCGGAGGATCTGCTCGTAGGTGAGCACGTCCGGTCCACCGACCTCGAAGGTCCCGCCGGCGGTCTCGGGGGCGTCGAGGACGCCCACCAGATAGGCGAGCACGTCGTCGATAGCGATGGGCTGGCACTCGTTGCGGACCCACCGCGGGGTGACCATCACCGGGAGCCGGCTGGCGAGCTGGCGGATCATGTCGAAGCTGGCCGACCCGTCGCCGATTATCACTGCCGCCCGCAGCGTCGTCAGCTCGTACTCCCCGGCGGCGAGGACCGACTCGACCTCCCGTCTGGATTCCAGGTGATGGGAGAGGTCCTCGCCCTCCTCGCCGAGCCCGCCCAGGTAGACCACGCGCTCGACGCCGGCGGCGTCGGCCGCGTCCCGGAAGTTCGCGGCCGCGCGCCGGTCGCGCTCGGCGAAGTCTTCGCCGGCCCGCATCGAGTGGATCAGGTAGTAGGCGGCCTCGACGCCCTCGAGACAGTCCTCGAAGCTCCCGGGCTCGAGCACGTCGCCCTCACAGACCGTCACGCCGTCGGGGGCGTCGTACCGGCCGGCGTCCCGGACCAGCGCCCGCACGTCGTGACCCGCCTCGAGGAGCGCCGGGACCAGCCGCCCGCCGACGAAGCCCGTCGCTCCCGTGACCAGTACGCGCATACCTGTCTCTCGTGGTCAGCAGTCTTACGGGTTGTGCCGGACCCGTCCCCGCCGGCACGCCCGGAAACCCCTTGCCGCTGGGGTCCGGAGGGCAACCATGGCACGCCAGCCGTGTGACGGGTGCGGGAAGCAGGTCTCTATCGCCGGCGGCATCGCGAACCTCTGGACGCTGGAGGCCGACGAGACCGGCGGGATCCAGCTCGAACTCGCCGACGGCAGCGACCACTTTCTCTGTTACGAGTGCATGGAGCGGCTGCCCGACGACCGCGAGCCGACCGCCGAGGACGTCGAGGCGCTTCCCGGCGCGGAGTGACCGAGCGGGGGACTTATCTCCGGCCCGGTCCCCGGAACGTGTGTGGACCCCAGCCGCATCCACGAGGCGTTCCCCGCCCCCGAGTACCGCGGCAACCAGGAGGGGGCCCTCGACCGGATACGGGCGGCCTTCGAGGCCGGTAACGACGTGGTGCTGGTGCGCGCGCCGACGGGCAGCGGCAAGTCCCTGCTGGCCCGGGCGGTGGCCGGCTGTGCCCGCCAGGCCAGCGCCGACGACCCCACGAAGCCGGTCGGGGCCTACTACACCACCCCGCAGGTCTCCCAGCTTGAGGATGTGGCCGCCGACCCGCTGCTCGAGGACCTGAGCGTCATCCGCGGGAAGAACAACTACGACTGCATTCTCCCCGGCGAGACCGACACGCCCGTGAACCAGGCGCCCTGCGCCCGGGAGCGCGGCTTCGACTGCCAGGTCAAACACCGGTGTCCGTACTTCTCGGACCGGACCATCGCCGCCAACCGCCCGGTCGCGGCGATGACGCTCGCCTATTTCATGCAGACCGCCGGCTCGGACGTGTTCGGCCAGCGGGACGTGGTCGTGGTCGACGAGGCCCACGGGCTGGGCGACTGGGCGGAGATGTACGCCACCATCGACCTCGGGCCCGACACGGTCCCCGTCTGGTCGGCCGCGGACGTCCCTGCGGTCGAGGGTCTCGAGGACGCCGCCGACTTTTCGGACTATCTGACGACGCTCGCGGAGCGCCGGCTGGACCAGCTGCGCGGCCGACCGGAACTCGGCCCCGAGGAAGCCGCCGAGCGCGACCGGCTGCAGGAGCTACGCGGGGACCTCTCCTGGTTCGCCGAGGAGTACCGCGACCCCGAGAGCCCGACCACCTGGGTCGTCGACCAGCCCGACGGCGCCGGCACCCGCGTCACGGTCAAGCCTCTCGCTCCCGAGCGCTATCTCAAACACACCGTCTGGGAACGGGGCCGGAAGTTCGCGCTGCTGTCGGCGACCATCCTCGACAAGGACGCCTTCTGTGCCGGGGTCGGCCTGGACCCGGCCGATGTCGCCCTCGTCGACGTCGCCCACACCTTCCCCGTCGAGCACCGTCCGCTGTACGACGTCACGCGCGGGAAGATGACCTACGAACACCGCGAGGAGACCCTGCCTGCGGTCGCCCGGGCGCTGGTGCGGGTGATGCAACGCCACCCCGACGAGAAGGGGCTGGTCCACTGTCACTCCTACGCGATCCAGGAGCAACTCGGGGAGTTGCTCGCGGACTTCGGCGTCGGGTCCCGGGTCCGGAGCCACGACAGCGACGACCGCGACGGGCAGCTCGCGGCCTGGAAGCGCCACGAGGGGGCCGACGTCTTCCTCTCGGTGAAGATGGAGGAGGCGCTGGACCTGGAGGGCGAGCTCTGCCGGTGGCAGGTGCTCTGCAAGGCCCCCTACCCGAACACGCGGGACTCGCGGGTCGCCCAGCGCCTGGAGGACGGGCAGTGGGGCTGGTACTACCGGGCGGCGCTGCGGACGGTCATCCAGGCCTGCGGCCGGGTCGTCCGGGCGCCCGACGACCACGGCGCCACGTATCTCGCCGATTCCTCGCTACTGGACCTGTTCGAGCGCGCCCGGACGGACATGCCCGACTGGTTCGCCGACCAGGTCGACCGCCTCAGCGAGCCCGACCTGCCGGACTTTGCGCCCGGGGAAGCGCTCGGTGGGGATACGAGCCAGCGGGCGGGTGGAGGGTCGCGCGGGCGGGGCCGTAGCCGCAACCGCAGTCGCGGACGCAGCCGCGGCCGCTCGCGCTCGAGCAATGACCACCCGCTCTCGGACGTGTGGGACTGAAAGCGCTCGGGGCTTTCTTGTTGTCCTGCATTCCGGTCGCTCTAGATCACCAGTCACGACGCCGGTCGTCGGTGTCCCGGCGTGCGGCGCGTTCGGCGGTCCGCCGGTCCATCTCCCGCTGCTTTCCGTGTTCCGCCCTGACCAGCAGGTACAGCAGCAGGCCGCCCCCGACGCCGAGCGCCAGGAACGCGAAGAGGACTGCGGCGACCGACATCTACCCCAGGAAGACGTCCACGATGTCGCTGCTCCCGGGTGTGTCGTCGCGGTACAGCTCGGAGTAGCCACACTGCGTGCAGGAGACGACCTTGAAGGAGTTGGTCTGGATGTCGAACATCTTGCTGAGACCGTCGCCGGTCGTGGAGATGCTGCCGACCTCTGTTTCCGTGTGACCGCACTTCGGACAGCCCCGCTGCTCGCGGGGAGTGGATGGAGGGCTCACGGTCGGGCGTTCCACGCCCTCGGTAAAGAACGTGACGGCGACTAAAACACCGAGGCCAGCCCGTAGACGACCGAGGAGCCGACCATCAGGAGCACGAAGAAGATGGCGAGTATCTGCTGGCGGTCCATACCCGCCCTTCGCGGGCCGACGTGTTAGGCGTTTCGCGCTGGCCGGGTCCCCGGGGTCATGGGGCCGCGACGCGCTCAGTAGAGGTCCCGCGATGAACCGATATCGAGCGTCCCGTCCCTCCGGATCCGGAATCCGAGCGACTCCGACTGCGCGTACGTCTCGGACCTGTCGACCCCGAGGCTGTCGATACGGACGTCAACCTGGAACGTCGTGCCGGGTAGTCCGACCGTCCCGATGCGATTCCACCGACCGCGGGCCGAGACGGGAAAACTGCTGTCGACACGCTTCTCTCCGTCGGCAGTGAGCTCCATCTCCACCGTCACGTCCTCCTCGCGGTCGTTGGCGATGCCCGCTCTCAGAAACGAGAGCGGTCCGTCAGTCGAGTCGAAGTGGAGGCGGGTCTGCTGCGCGTGGTTGTAGCTGACACAGGCGACGTCTAGCTCCGCTGCCGGTCGCTCGACTTCGATCAGCGAGTACAGCCCCGCCGGGACCTGCGGTCCGCCGTAGGGACGCTTCCGGTAACCGTGGAGGTGCAGCGTGCCACCCGAGGCCTCGACGCGCGCCCATCCCTGCCCGGAGGTCGGCATCCCGCAGCAGTCGCCGACGAACACCAGCACCGACTCGGAGAAGTCAGTGTCCTCGACCCGCCGGCGAATCAGGTCGCCGAACTCGCCGGTCTCCACGGAAGGCTCGGCGTCCTCGCTGTCGAGCACGTCGGCGACGTACGAGGAGTCTCCCGATATCCAGTTAGTCTCCCTGACTGCCCGTGTGGTCGTCTCGAAGGGGACGGACGGCTCTGTCGCAATCCCCTCACCCAGGTAGTCCGCGTTCCACTCCGCCGCAGTGTCCGCGTCGGGGTGTTCGATGGCACCCGCGTTTGGCGGGAGGTCACACCGCTCCCACTGGCGAGCGTGGCGGTTAGCCCGCCTGTCGTCGATGACGTGCGTCTCGACCGGTTCCGTCTCCGCCCACCGGTCTTCTGAGCGGCAGACGACGCCTCCGCGCGGCCGGTCCGTCGCGGTCGCCGGCTCGCTGTCCGAGGCGAGACAGCCGGCGAGTGACCCGGAGAGGGCGAACCCGGCGGTCGCAAGTACATCACGGCGGCGCATGTATCTGTCACTTGTTGGGAACGTGCTAAGTCTTCTGGCGGCACTTACTCCACCCGCGCGTCGACGACGAGGTGGCGGACGCCCTCGCTGTACCCCTTCACATCCCGGACCTCCAGCACCTCGACGGCCCGGCCCGCACGGTCGGCAGCATCCTCCAGGCGCCCGACGGGCCGGTCGGGCACCAGCGCCTCGGGGGTGGCCTCGTGCATGTGGAGGACGCCCCCCGACGCGAGCGCGGGGAGGACAGTGTCGAGATACTCGTGGGCCTCGTAGTACCCCATGACCGCGCGGTCGAAGTCCCTGTCGAGCGCGGGGACGACCTCGCGGTTGTCCCCGCGGTAGGCCTCGACCCGGTCGGTCGCGCCGTTTCGCATCGCGTTCTCAAGCAGGTACTCGAAGGCGTCGGGGTTGCGCTCGACCGCGGTCACGCGGGCGCCGGCGCGAGCCATCGGCAGCGTGAAATAGCCCACGCCGGCGAAGGCGTCCAGCACGCGCTCGCCGTCCGAAACGACCTCGCCCATCCGGGCGCGCTCGGCCTTGTTGCCCGGCGAGAACATCACCTCTGCCAGGTCCAGGGCGTACTCGGTGCCGTGCTCGCGGTGGACGGTCTCGGTATCGCCCTCGCCGGCGACGACCTCGACGCTGGGCTCGCGGTGCTCGCCCTCGACCCCCTCGCGGGCGAGGACGGTGTCGGCGCCGCCGTGCATCGCCAGCAGCGCCTCGCCGACCTCCACGGCGTCCTCCGCGGAGAGGTCCCCGAGGTCGACGAGGACGACGCTGCCGACGACCGCCCACGACCCCGGCGCCCGCTCCAGGTCGTCGTCGCTCCAGCCCCGCTGGCGGAGGTGGTCATCGAGGGTCCGCAGCCGTGGCTCGCCGGCCTGGCGGGCCACCTCGAGCACCTCGGTCTCGACGGGCGGCTCGGTAACGGGGATAGCGACCGTCTCGCCGCCGGCCTCGACGGTCGAGCGACTGTCGTCGTAGACGCCCTCTGCTCGCAGGGAACCGATGGCCGCCTGGGCGCGCGGTTTCTCGACGACCGCCACGAGGTCCTCGCTCATCGGCTCCCGTTCGGTGACGGGGCGGTTTATGTTCCCCGGGACGGAGGGGGAGGGCAGGGTGGCCTGTCTCCTCCGGCCGTTGCGGCCGCGGCGCTCGTGGCGCCGCTCCGGGCCCGCGGGTAATCTGCACATTCTTTCGGGTGTCGCGAGTCTCGGTGGACACATGAACAGACGGACACGGCGAGCCGTTCTCGCGACACTCGGGGTCACCGCCGCCGCCGGCCTGGCAGGCTGTGGCGGTGGCGACGGAGACGGTGACGGAACGGGCGACGGGGCCAGCGGCCGTCTCCAGGGCGAGGACTACCCCGCCATCGACGAGTGGCTCACCGAGACCGAGGTCGGGGACAGCGCCGACAACTACGACGGTCAGCTCAGCGACCGGCGGGGTCGGAGCCGCGTCTCCGTCAACGTCGGAGCCAGCGGGAACGGCGGCGACTTCGCGTTCGCCCCGGCGGCGTTCGTCGTCGACGCCGGGACCGAGGTCCGGTGGTCGTGGACCGGCCGGGGCGGTCTGCACAACGTCGAGGCCGAACCCGACGACCAGATCGGGGAGTCTGACTACGAGTTCAGCTCCGGTGATGCCATCGACGCCGAGGGCGTCCAGTTCACACAGACGCTGCCCGACACCGGCGTCGCACTGTACCACTGCGAGCCACATCTCTCGGTCGGCATGAAAGGCGGGATCGCCGTCGAGTGATAATCCGGGGATACCCGACGCCGCGAGCGGGTCCGCCCGCCGGCGAGCCGTACTTCCGCCGTGCCGGTAACTGGGATATACCAATGCCCGTCGGCGGGGAAGTGACAGCCGATGCAACGACAGAACAACCCCTTCGCGGACCTGGAGCGGATGTTCGAGCGGATGACCGACCAGTTCGACGACGCTGCCGAGTGGTGGACCGAGGAGGGCCGCCCCGGAACCGGAGTACGCCCCGCGGCCGACGTCGTCGACCACGCCGACGAGATAGTGGTCACCGTCGACGTGCCCGGCTTCACGAGCGAGGAGGTCGACATCCGGGTCTCCGACCGGACCCTGCGTGTCGAAGCCGACCACAGCGAAACGGCGGAGGAACACGATGGGGACTACGTCCGGCGGGAGCGTCACCACGCCACGGCGACCCGGTCGTTGCGTCTCCCCGCAGAGGTCGACCCCGACGCTGCCAGCGCGACACTCACAAACGGCGTCCTGACGGTCACGCTCCCGAAAAGCGAGGCAGAGGAGACACGCCGCATCGACATCGACTGACGGTATTCCGCACACACGACCCTCACGTCTGTTCGGGTCGGGAAGTGCGCCGGCCGGGAATTGGACCCGATGGCAAATCCTCGCTACCGCTCGGATTTGCGTGGTTCAATTCCCTCTGGCGACTTCGCTCGTCACGTCCATTCCTCGCAGAAGTGCGCCGGCCGGGAATTGAACCCGGGCTATGAGCTTGGGAAGCTCATGTCCTACCACTAGACCACCGGCGCTCACTCGCTTCGCTCCTCGCGCGCCGAGGCTCGCAAATCCGACGGATCCGCTTACCACCGGCGCTCACCTTTTGTTTCCCGGGTGTCCCACTTGAGTGTAGCGCTTCGGGAAATTCGACGCGCGTCCACCCTCGCCGCGCCGTCAGGACCTATTAGTCCGTCCAGCCCCTCACAGTGGGTATGTCCAGCACGACGACGGAGCGGTCTTTGGACCTCTCGCTCTCCGAGTCCGAACTGGAGCGTCACCGCGAGCACATCACCGACTTCATCGCCGCGCAGGCCGACGCCGCCGGCGTCGACACCGGGATCATCGCCCTCTCGGGCGGGATCGACAGCACGCTCACCGCCTACCTCGCCGTCGAGGCGCTGGGGGCGGATTCGGTGTACGGGCTTGTCCTTCCCAGCGAGGTCAACCGCGAGGGCAACATGAGCGACGCGGAGCGGGTCGCGAGCGAACTGCTTGATGTCGAGTACGACGTGGTCGGGATCAACCCGATCGTCGACGCCGTTCTGGAGGCCCACCCTGGCGCTGAGCCCGGCGGCGAGCCGGCCGACGAGACCGAGAAGGTGGCCGTCGGGAACCTCCGGGCGCGGGTCCGGACCGTCCTGAACTACTTCGCGGCCAACCGCCGGGGCGGGCTCGTTCTCGGGACCGGCAACAAGTCGGAGGCGCTGGTGGGCTACTTCACGAAGTACGGCGACGGCGCCGTGGACTGTCTGCCCATCGCGAACCTCTACAAACAGCAGGTCCGCCAGCTTGCCCGCCACGTCGGCGTCCCCGAGGACCTGGCCGGCAAGACCGCGAGCGCGGAGCTGTGGACTGACCAGACCGACGAGGAGGAACTCGGCCTCGACTACGACACGCTGGACGCCGTCCTCGCCCTCCACGTCGACGGGCCGCTCTCGGTCTCGGCGACGGCCCGTCACCTGCGCGTCGAGGAGTCGGTCGTCGAGCGCGTCCGCGGGATGTACGAGCGAAGCGCTCACAAGCGGGCGTTCCCGCCGGGACCCGACCCCCTCTACTGAACGCCGAGGTGGGCCGTTCACCGGGGCCGGGAGTTGCCGGTCAGGAGCCGCCTGTCAGGAACTGTCCGTCCGGACCACGACCCGGATGTGGTCGCCCTGCTCGGCGGCACTCGCCGAGGACGCCCCCTGGATGACGTACTCGCTCGGGTCGACGGGCTCGCCGTTCACTTCCACGACGACCTCCGTTCCGGGGTCGCTCGCGCGGTAGGTCGTCCCGTCGACGGTGACGCTGTCCTCGCTGACCTCGATCCCGTGGACGCCCAGGGCGTACTCGAGGGTCACGCCGGTGGCGTGTTTGTGCCAGACCGCCGTTCCGCCCTCGAAGTGAAAGCGGCTGTTCCCGGTCTGGGTGACCTGGTACCGCTCTTGGCTGAAGTCGACCGTCCGTCCGTCGATGGTGACGTTGATCGTCCCGTGTTCGTGGGCGGTCCCGGCCTGGCCGACGTCGGCGGCGCCCGTCCCGCTGCCCATAAAGAGGGTCACGTAGACGACGAGCAACACGGCCACCCCGAAGACGACTCCGAGCACCAGCGGCCCCGTCGGGAGGCCGTCGTCCCCACGGTCGGACTCGTACCCCTCGACGCGCCGGCGGTCGATGGCGCTCAGCTCCCTCTCGTGCTCGTCCGCGAGGTGGGCGAGATACCCCTCCTCGTCGTCGAACGACTGCCCGCAGTACGAACACTCCTCCATTCACCCCCGCTCGGTTGCCGGCCCACTCAGCCGTTTCGGTTCCAGGCGAGAGTCGTTCGCGGACGCCCGGACCGGGGCCGAGACCCGCCCCCGCTGTGACCGGGCCGGGTGGCGTTTCCAAAGGTCTTTGCCCCTGCCGACCCAACACATGACCGATGCAGGAAGCGGCGGCGGTGCGTCGGGCAGCGCTCGGGGCTGTCGAGGATATCGACCCCGTCAGGCTCCGCGAGCGCCTCGAGGAGCAGCTCTCCGCCGGGTCATCGATACCTGGCGTGCTCACGCTCCGGAGTGTCGAAGCGGTGACCGACCGGGCAGTCGAGCCCGAGGAGCCCGCGCTCGACCCGGTTACCCGGCGTGCGGCCGGCGTCCAGCTCATCTACGAGGGCCTCGCCCTCACCCGCCAGCTCGCACGCGAGGAACCCTGGGAGACCGGCGACCGCGACGAGGGCGACCTCGCCATCCTCACGGCCGACGTCCTCGTCGCGCGTGGGTTCTACCTCCTCGCGCGCACCGAGGCGGCCGACGCCGCCGTCGAGACGGTCCGTGCCTTCGGCCGCGACCAGACCGTCCGCCGGGAAACCGACGACCCCGGCCTCGACCGGAACCTCGAGGCGGACGTGCTCGAACTCGCCGTCGTCGCAGGGACGACCGCCGCGGGCGGGCACGCCACGCCCCGGCTCCGGGAGTTCGCGGCTGACCTCGCCGACGGGGCCGGGTTCCCGCCGGTCGACCAGTTCTTCGCCGAGCGGGTCGGCGACTCGCTCCGGACACTCGCTGGCGATGCCCCCGCCAGCGAGGGCGTCCCCACCTCGGTCGACGACTGAGCACCGGACCGGATCGAAACCCCTAAAGACGATTCGTGGCAACCCCAGAGTGCGCCTGGGTAGCTTAGCGGTAAAGCGCGTCCTTGGTAAGGACGAGAGCCCGGGTTCAAATCCCGGCCTAGGCTCTCTTTGGCTGTTACGTCCGGTAGTTACCGGGTTCTTCGTCGGTGAAACAATGTCCACCGCGCAAGAACGAGTACCCGGTACCAAATCTGGTACCCCGACGCCGTCACGCGTTTTCGAAGAAAAGACAGGCATACTACATTATACATTTAAAACTTGCCGAGCAAAACGTCTAGTTTCTAGACAGAGGATCGAACTATGACGTACAGCAGTGAAAACAAGGTTGACGGGATCGTCCTCGTCACCGAAGACGCACAAGAATACCTGAACCCAAGACAAGAAGTCACATACCGCGAACACCGCCGCAACCTGGCAGAATGGATGCTCGGCCTCGGCAAAAACCCGGAGAAAGCCGAAGGCTACAGCCACTCTACCGCCAAAAACCGGATGAACCGTTTAGACCTCTTCTACCGGTTCGTCTGGGACAGGAAAGGCCGGTTCGTCCAGGAACTATCCACGGACGACGCCGACGACTGGATGCGCCACCTCGCACGCCAGGAAATGAAAGAATCCACGAAGAACCACTACCAGAAAGCCGCGAAAACCCTGTTCAAGTGGAAAAGAGAAGCCCGCAACAAAAACGTCGAATGGCAACCCGAGATCAAGTACAGCGACCCCTCTACAACCTACACGCCTCGGGACTACCTAACCAAAGACGACCGCCGGAAAATGCGGGAAGCCGCAATGAGCTACGGCTCGGTACCCCACTACAACTCCGTAACCCCGAGTGAACGCGATAGATGGAAGACGTATCTCTCTCAGCGACTTCAGAAGCCGAAGGAGGAAATCACGATGAAGGACTGGGAGCGGGCAAACAGCTTCAAGTACACCTCTATGATCCACGTCGCCTTGGATGCGGGCCTACGTCCTATCGAGATTAAGCGAAGTAATGTTCACTGGGTCGACACCGAAAACGGCGTACTGAGAATACCCAGAGAAGAAAGCAGTAAGAACCGGGAAAACTGGATAGTCGCACTCAAAGAAGAAACCAGTCAAATCCTCAAACGCTGGCTCGACGAACGCGAAACACGCGAGAAGTACGACGGCCGAGACGCACTCTGGCTCACAATGTACGAGAACAGGTACGACAAAGACTCTTTCCGGGACGTCTTCCGCAAGATCGCGTCCGAAGCTGGCCTCGACCTCGAAAACCGAGACCTAACACCGTACAGCATTCGACACAGTACTGCGACCTACGTAGCCGAAGAGGAAGGACTTGCAGTCGCCGCCCAACAATGCCGTCACAAGTCGAAGCGGACGACGGAGAAGTACGAGCACAGTAGTACGACCCGGCAGCAGGACGCGGTCAACAACATAGACTAAACCCCTCTCACCCCTCCTCTTCCTTCCTGTCGCTCCCTGGAAACCCGTATACGGTAGTAAGTCGTTCGAGTTTAGAACCTGATTCAAACCTTTCTGTCGAACCAGGAGGAAGTGAGTAAGACCTGTTTCAGACCTGTCTTTGTGCCCCTGGTATATTGTTCGGGGCTGTTTCCGGTGCTGGTTTTCCGTACCTGTCTGCTATAGGTTGGTGATTGCTTCCTCGATGTTGTTTCTCGCGTTGACCACTTTCTGTATCTGTTCCTGGTTGTCGCCTTCGTATTGTGTGAGGGTTTGTTCGAGTTCGTCGGAGATATCGATTAGTTGCTCTGCTAAAGCAGTGTCCGGGTTGTAGGCGATGATGTAGTCCTCTACTTCTTCAGGAGGTTTGCTGTCCTGGTAGCTGAGGTGGTATTTTTCGGTTTCATTTTCTGCGCAGCCTCGGCATATTGGTACGACGTCGCTGTCTGCGTGGGGTTTGATCCAGAGGTCGTGTTGTTGTTCGCAGTTTCCAAATGCACATTTCATTGTGTTTTGATTTTGTATCAGTTTTTAAATATTTAAGGCAGGACACCTGTCGAAGTGTAAGATACTTATTTAAAAGTTGTAGACAATATGTAAGATAAGGTGATTGGATTGGAATCGGAGCACGGGATAACCTGCAAATGCGGTCAAACCTTCAAAACCAGCGAAGAACACACCAAGCACGTCGCAATCCGGGAAGTACTGGCAGAGGTGAAGCGTATCGGCGGAGAAAAGTTCCACCAGGTCGCCAAGCAGTGGGAGGACGACGCACACAGCGGAGACCTACGGGACTTCGCCGCCACCCACGACCTCAAACTACGGCCAGAGAACGCCACCCAGATAGCGAAGAAGGAAATCATCTACATGATTCACCACTACGAAGAAATCCGAGTCGACGGGTACCAAGACGCCGAAGGTGGTACGGAGTGAAGCAGGAGCTCGGTAACCTCACAGTCAAAGCCGAGGTAGAGGAACAGGACCCGGACACCGTAAAATCGCTTCACGACGTCACCCGGCGATACGAATCCCTGAAATACGAGCAGAAAGAGCACCTGTACGCCGTCTTCCTCACCAACAGCAACCGTTTCATCGGAGACAAAATAATCGGTGTAGGAAGCCGCGACACCGTGGAAATGGACATACAGGACGTGGTCAGGACTGCCGCCGTCACCAACGCCGGCGCAGTCATCCTTGTACACAACCACCCCTCCGGCAGCTCAGGAGCAACAAGAAAAGACATCGAAGTCACCAGGCAAGCCTACGAAGTACTGGAGAAGATCAACGTCGAACTACTCGACCACGTCATCATCTCCAAAACCGAGAGCTACAGTATGAGGCGGTCAAACGATGGACCATTCTAAACACTCTCTTCTTTCTTCCCTATCTCTAGATCTGCCGCCAGTGAGTTTCTCTAATAAAAATCAATCCTCCAACTACATCCATAGCAGGATGAACACAACGGAGGTACTGGAAGAGTACGGGTTGACACGCGAAACAGCAGCCCGGTACGTCGACGCGATCACCCGAAGCAACCAGACACAGACCGCAGAAGAACTCGACGTCAGCAGGGACACAATCAACCGCTACAAGAACGCCTTCGCGGAAATGGACGCGCAAGAACGCCTACTTCTCATCTCCACATTAACCCAGGAAAAACTCCTTGACCAAGCCACAGAGTGATTCAACCATCGCGCAGGCATACCAGAAAGGCGACCAGGTCAAACTCATACTTGACAAAGAACTTGGGCCAGACAATCATCTCCACGGCAGGACCGGAGAGATCATCGACGTAGATTTTGACGATGCCGCGTCAGTAACCGGAGACAGCGAAGACAACTTCATCTACACCGTCAAACTCGACAACGGCGACGTACCAGACATCCACTTCAGAAGACACGACCTGAAGAAAGTAGAGGAATAATTGTAATCTTAAATAAGTTTCTTACCATAGTATTACCGTGGTGATATTTTGTGGCTTCGTTGACGATCAAGCTACCCGATGACCAGAAAAGCGAGATAGAGGCAGTAGCTGAGAGGAAAAACTACAACAGCGTCTCAGAGTACGTCCGAGAAGCACTTCGGGATAAAGTCGAGGAAGACCTTGTGCTGCGGCCTGAAGTAGCGGAGAAGCTTCGGAAACGTGTTAAAGAGTACGAGGAAGGCGAATCTGAAGGCTACACCTTGGAAGAGCTGGATGAAGAACTCGGGTTGTCCTGAATGAAGCTTGATATCCGGGAAGGAGCCGTTGAAGACCTGAAACAGTTCGATAAGGAAATCCAGAAGCTGGTCAGAGACAGGATCGAGGAATTGCGAAGTAGTCCCTTAGGTAAAAATACGTCGCTGCTTAACAAGCAAGGCCTGGAGATCTTCCGACTGAAGCTGAAAACCGATGAATTAGACCATAGAGTGTTCTTCGACCTCAACGGTGACACAGTCGTAGTACTTGGAGTAGAGCACCGGGACCAAGCCTACACACCTGAATCAATCAAGAAGATCAAGTCCCGGAGATAACGCCCAGTCCGGCTTGCTACAGTTTAGAGAGTTCCTCGGCTAACTCCTCAGCCTGGTTCAGTTGTTCTCTGGATTCTTGGACGGTTTCAGCGGCTTTCTGACCGATCTTTTCTTTGAGCTCTTCAACCCCTATTTCGTCAATAAGATAGTTTTGTACAGCTTCACGTTTCGACTGGTCCATTCGGACTATGTTTTGGGATTGTCAGGATATATTGATTTCTGAAGATTCCAGAGATTCAAAAGCCCCGGAATACGTCTCTTTCCTGTAGATGCGTCTCGGGGTTATTTCGGATGTTCACGCGAATCTTCCTGCGTTGGAGGCGGTGTTAGAGGATATGCCGTGTGTTGATGTTTTGATCTGCCTGGGCGACGTCATCGGGTACAACCCGTTTCCTTCCGGTTGTGTTGACCTGGTTCGGAGGGAGTGTGATCTTGTTTTGCAGGGGAATCACGACCGGGAACTCAGGGATCCGGAGCAGTACAGAGGCAACAAAGGTGCTTACGCCGGTTTGAAACTGGCCAGGCAAGAACTCGGTAGCCAAGAGATCGAGTACCTCCAAAGCCTTCCTGAGAAACGAGAGGTAAGGGGTACAGGACTCTACGCCGTCCACAGCCATCCCAAGGCTACGGACAGGTACGTGATGCCGGATCAGTTCGAGAACTTGAAACAGTACCTCGACGGGTACACCGGTTTGCTTCTCGGCCACACTCACGTCCAGCACGTCGAACACTTCGACGAAGGCATAATCTTGAATCCTGGAAGTGTCGGTCAACCGCGAGACGATGATCCAAGAGCAGCTTACGCAGTAGTCGATACCGAATCCTTAGACGTGGAACTGAGACGTGTAGGATACGACCTCTGGACTGTTATCGACGAAATACACGACAAAGACCTTCCAGACAGGACGGCTCAAAGACTACTCCCTGATTCTGTGGGGAACACCAGAGAGGAGAACCCCCATTGTAGGCGCTGATAGAGAAACTACTGGGTTAGTTTGCCGGGATTGTCTTTTGGATGGGTGTTGACCCAGAGTTCTCCAACAGTATCTAAAGTGGGTTTGTGCCTGTTCTTCTCTTTCTCTATCTTTACGAATCCCTTGTCTTCTAACTGGTTGACGTTGTACTGCACCTTGCTTTTGAACGAGTCCGGGTCTGTATTATCATTGAGATGTTCCGCCAGTTGCTTAGCTAGATCTGAGATGGAATCAGCGGTTCCAATATCGTCAAGGAAATGAAGGAGTGTTTTTTCGAAGTCGTGGAGGTCCGAGGAGGGTATAGTGGGGAATTCGACGTGAAGTCCTCCGTTCATTTTAGCTGCGCCTTTAGTCACGCCGCTGGTGTCTATCTGATCGACTGTCTCTGATATCTTATTGTACCGTTCTTCGAACTCGTCTCCTTTGTCCCGGTGCTTTTCGAGGAATTCTTTTTCTTCTCGGAACTGTTCGATCATTTCAGTGACGAGGTAGTCCTCGGGTGAGACGTAGTACGTGTGTATCTGGTTTCTGTAGTCGTTGTTTTCGACGAGTAGGCTGTTTGCTGCTGTGGCGAAGGCAAATGCGACTGTACGGGGCATAGAGGAGATGTTGACCCATACCTCGTTTCCTTTCTTGACTTCTTTCTCGATCCTGTCGTATGCGTAGGGGTAGAGGTTCTCGAAGTCGAAAATATTCTCGACGACCTCGGTTTCAACGTTTATACCGAGAACAGTATCGAATGTTCTCTCCAGTTCGGCAAGCATATTTTCTGCAAGTCTACGTGCTTCTTCGTCGCTTTCTTCTCTTGATGAATGTAGGAGGTATACTTTGTCGGCATCGAGTTTTCCTTGTGAAATCGGCTGAAAGAGGCGTTCGTAGTCGAACCCCACCGGGATGATATGGACTTTCTCAGTCATTTTCCGTCTCCTCTGTATTGTTAGTACTAGTGGTGCTTGTAAAAGGGAAGGGATACTCTGTGAGTTCGTAGAAATTATTTTGTACGATTTCCCATTTTGAGCAACAGCGGATTTATAACTCTTGGGTGCATACGAAACGATGTACCGAACCAAAATTTCAGGTGGAACTCAATATGGATCCCAGAGAAAAACACCAGGGCTCCCAGCAATCGAAGCCTTCAGGCGTCATACCTCGAACCGAGCGTCAGACCAGACACGAGAAGTTCTACAACGGCTTCTCCGGCGTAGACACAGTGATGCTGCCTATCGACCACGCAGAGAGGCTTCTCCGCCAAGGTCTGACAGCATCCAGCTATACCGATAAGGCAGTCATCACCACTACAACGATACCAGATGAGGATTTGAAAGACTTCGGCTGGGAGAAAGAGCGAGATATTGTGGAAGCGTTCCAGCCAACGTATCATATTCCTACGGACTACTGGGTATACGGCGATATGGACCCTGAAGACCGGGTTCAAAATATTGAGCTATTGATGGAAGGTACCGAGTGGATGTATGAGCAGATGAAAGGGGTTTCTACTGAGATTATCCCGCTGGTGAAGGGTTACTCACCGCAGGAGCGAGCGATTTGCTACAGGACCCTGGACAAGCTCGGCACCGATTATGTGGCATTCTACGGGTCGCAGTACTTCGGCGGGAAAAACGGTGGGATAAACGCTCTAAATGAGGATGTAAGAGATATAGTCTCTGAGTATAGTCCTTCGCGCGTCCTTCTCATAGGCTGTCAGTCTGAAAACTATATGGAGAGACTGCCTCCCGAAGTTGAGGCGGTTGCAGGCCAGCGATGGATCCGCAAATCGAAGCTACGGGATGTCTCAATCCCGAAAGCACGGGTAAAATACCTTGAGTGGAAACAGGAGGTAACTGCTGGCCTCGGCTCAGGTCAGACCACGCTGGGCTCCTTCGAGACTTCTACAGAGGTGACTGCCTGATTATGGGCAGCAATCGCTCAACGCCCACGCCGAGACGTGATGGAGGCGGAGGTGCCGCTGCTGCTTCTGGAGGACGGAGGCCTGGGAGTCAGCGACAGATCGGCTCCAGCAGCGATAGTGACTCTCCTCGTGAAGCTGAAGAAGAGATCGAGGAGTCGCATCAGGAGCACGCCGAGAGTGCACAGATCACCGACCGACAGGGCCGTAGGATGGAGGAACGGAAAGAGACCGTTGTCGGTCATCTGGATGATGACGGGTTCCATATAAAGGAAAGCAGTATCTACGGTTCTGTTCTTCAGGGCACCGCTACCCGCCCTCTCGATAACGAAACAGATGTTGATATTCTCGTAGTTCTGGACGAAGAAGAGCACGGTGAGTGGGCTAAAGACGGCAAAGGGACACGTAACGCTCTCCGTGCGGTAAAACGCACCCTTGAGAAGAAGTATCCGAATCAGAACGTCTACATCGACAGGAGTGTTGTCGCTGTTGAGTTCAGCGATTTCAAGGTAGAAGTGACTCCGGCGTTTGAGTACTCTGCTGCTCAGAACCCGGAGGAGCCTGGTGATCCGGCTACTGTTGGAGGAATCGAGCTGCCTTTCCATCCTGGAAGTCGAGACAACCCGAATCAAGGATATGTGATTCCCGACACCTATGGAGAGGAGTCTTGGAGAGGGACAAATCCCCGTCGCTTCCAGTCGATGTACGAGGCGGTGGATCAGAATAATAACGGGAAGCTTCAGCAGGTTGCAGTTACGGCGAAGAAATGGAACGAGAAGAACGGGAAACCGGTTTCATCGTTCCATATGGTGAATATGGCGTATCAGTACTTCAGGGAAGATGCCCCCGCTAATGCTTCTACTACTGAGCATATGCACCGGTTCTTCAGACGCCTTCCGGATTATATGCAGAGTGAGACGCGGGAACCGGTATATCAGGAACGGCTGGACAAAGGGATGAGCAGCGAGGAGAAGAGAAGAGCTGCTAAAAAAGCGTATAATGCTCAGGAGAAGCTGAGACAGGCGAAGCAGCTTCAGGAGCAGGGAAAAACCGAGGAAGCCAAAGAAAAATACCGTGAGGTCTACGGAGACGAGTTCAACTGAGGTAGTTTGTATGACGGGAAATGATCTGGACGTTGACTTTCGGAACCGGATATACAATCGGGCTCTAGAAGAGCAAAACAGCAATCTGTGGAATTTTAAACGATACTACACCGCAGCGAGTTTCTGGTCTGTAGTTGACGTGGGAACAGACGCCTATATGGCGCTCGCTGGTGGTGTAATAACCTATGGACTGGCTTGGAGGAAAGTCCCAGTCTGGGTTATGGCACTACTCTCGTTGTCCGTCGCAGCCATCTCCATTTTCAAAGGGAACAGAAAACCAGGCAAGCGAGCTGAGAAAATACACACCCTGGGGAGAAATTACCAAGAGCTCTACGATGAGATCCAGGACTTCATAGAGTTAGATCTTAAGGACGGGGATAGAGAGAAGGAGTGGATTCGTGATCGTTTTGATGAGCTGGCTTCAGAACGCCACGATTTGAAAGCTGAGGCCACGCTAAGCGGTTTTTGGTACCGCTGGTTGAAATGGCGGCGCGGCGACGAGATCTATGAAGAGGCGGCTACGACTGAGGAAGAACGAGAGCTGCTTGATCCAGAAGGATTCGAAAAAGAACAATCAGAGGAGGAAGGGGAAGAATGAGTATACCTGACAGCCAGCTAGAAACGTGGAGTAACCCAGGGGCAGATGACTCGGCCACGAAGACCTACAACCGAGTCAAGAACGTAATGGAGGACGACAACTCAATACCAAACCAGAAGGACAAGAACTTCGAAGTTTACCTTCAAGGCTCGTATCGGAACTCCACGAACATCTACGCTGATAGTGACGTCGACTTAGTCGTTCAGCTGAATTCCTCGTTCAGACGCAATCTTTCCCGTCTTAATTCCACTCAGAAGTCCAGATACAAGGACTCGTTCTCCAGTGCAAGCTATGGATTGAGCGACTTTCATCAGGATGTAGTAGATACTCTTAGAGACCATTACGGTAGAAGCTCGGTCAGTGTAGAAGACCGAGCATTGGTTTTGGATAGTGATTCGCTACCTCTGCCCGCGGATATTGTTGTTTGCCAGCAGTATCGACGTTACAACCGCTTCCAGAGTTATTCTGACCAAGATTACGATGAGGGTATCCGTTTCAAAGATCAATCAACTGGAGAAGAGATAATCAGCTATCCCAAAATCCATTACCAGAATGGAGCTGATAAGAACCAATCTGTCCACAGCAGATATCGGGAAACCATCCGAATAATCAAGAATGCCCGGTCATACCTGGTTGAGAAAGACGAAATAGAAGAAGGACTGGCTCCGTCCTATTGTATCGAGTGTTTGTTATATAATGTTCCTTCAGACGAGTATACCAATGATTTACAGGAACGATACAGGAACGTCGTTGACTGGCTCGTGGAAGCAAGAATAGACGAGTTTGATTGCCAGAACGAGATTCAGGCTTTGTTCGGGAGCAAATCTACTCAGTGGTCTACTTCTGACGCGGATGAGTTCATTCGAAAGCTCGTGGATCTCTGGAATAACTGGTATGACTACTGAGTATCTGTTCTCGGAAGCGTAAGAAAGAATCTAGTGTCTTCAGCGGCTTTTCTCCTTGTATATGAGCGGAGACCAGTTATTGGATGAGGATGGTTTGCCGAAGCCGTATGAGATGGTGAGTGTCCTCGAAAAGGCTGTTGAACAGGGCGAGGTTCAGCGTGACTTGTTCAGGGAACTGGATGCCTTGGATGAGTACGGTTTGCAGTATCGGAAGGCGGTGGAGAGGATATGTCTTGAATTGGTGCTTTTCCTGGGAGAAGAGGACGCGGAGAGGTTGAAGCGTTCTCTCTGGGACTACGATTTTGATTCTGCTTACCAGTTGCTGGATAAGGAGTGGAGTAGGTCAGTGGATCAGTTCTTCTAAGGGTTTGAATTCCGGTGGAAGAGAGTTATTCAATACTTCTCTGGACCTGTTCTCGGAACACTTCGAACTTCTGCTTCAGGTCCTCTAATTGGTTTTCGAGTCTGTGGGTTTTCTCGACGAGTTCCCGGTGGCTCAGGTTCTCGTATTCGTCCAGTGGTTCTGTGTCGGCTTGTTCGAGGTGTTGTTCCCCTTTCTTTGTGAGTTCTGCCTGTTTTGGGTGTTGGAAGACCCGTTTCTGTCCGTCGATCACTCTCAAACTTAAGAACTCAGGAAAAGAGAGATGAGTCCGGCTATCAAGAAGATTGCTTCAGCTATGAAGATTCCCGTTCTGAGTTTCTTGTTTTCAGACTTCACCCACCCTATTGAGGCAATAAATCCAAAAATACCACTAATCCCGAATAGAGGGATTGAGAGGGTAATCAAAAATAGGTCAAATTCCCTATTCAATACTCGAATATTATACTCACGGGTCTCGGAGATAGTAATAGATCTGTTTATCTGCCTCTCTAAGTCTATTATTTGCTCCTTGGAATCATTGAGAGAGTTATTTAATTCCTTGATTGTGTTGTTGGAATTGGCTAAAGCGGCATTAGTGTCTTTGATTTCTTCTTCAAGTTCCTCCACCTCTCCGACATAGTACGACCTTTTTTGCCCACAATTATTGTATTTCTGATACAGATCCGATGCGTTCTGGCGGGCGTCGGTGAGGTTAGCTATACAGGTGTCGTATTTCCCTTCCACCTCCAATAATGCTTTATTATTCAATAAATATCCAAAAATGAATCCTAAACATAGAGCGAAGACAACAATTAATGCAATAAATATGTGTTTCGTATTTACTGAATCGAATTCCACGGCCGAAATAGCGTGATTAATAATTAAATCTTTAATTCACAGTTCCCGGTGTACCTGTTCTCGGAACGTATTGAATTTCTGTTCTAATTCTTCTATTTGGGTTTCAAGCCTGTGGGTTTTCTCGACGAGTTCCCGGTGGCTCAGGTTCTCGTATTCGTCCAGTGGTTCTGTGTCGGCTTGTTCGAGGTGTTGTTCCCCTTTGTCTGTGAGTTCTGCCTGTTTTGGGTGTTGGAAGACCCGTTTCTGTCCTTCTATTACTCGCTCCACCGTTCCGTCTGGTTTTGATACGGTGAGTAGTCCGTGTTGTTCGAGTTTTTCGAAGGCGTAGGTGACGTGGTGGTTTTCGAGTGTGGTGGCGGAGGTGATTTTTTGGACGTCGTCGTTGCCACTGTCGATCTGTTGGAGTATGATTTGTTCTTTGTCTCTGAGTTCTGGTTCAGTCATCACTCGTTGTTAGGACGCATTGGGTTTCGAGTGCGGAGCAGAATCCGGAGTCGTCTCTGTAGAGGCAGAAGTTTTCGAGGTCGTCGCGTTGGTTGTGATCCAGTTCTGGGCATTCGTCCTCGATTTCTTCGTGTTCCTCTAACGTGTCTCCAGCTAACTCTAGGACGCGGTATTCGGCTTGTTTTAGTTCGTCTATCTGGGTGATGGGTTCGCCGTCTACGGTGTAGTAGTTGTACGTCCCGTTTTCGTCTTCGTGCTCTGAGCCGCGGCGGTTGACGGGGTCGGAGACGATGTTTTCCAGTTTCGCGGCTTTCCCTTCCTCGACGACGTAGAAGATTTCCCGGTCTTCTTCGACGCCACGTCTCAGGTTTTTCAGGACTTTTCCTGGCTTCGACAAGGTGGAGTTCTCTGCTTCGAGGTGTGCGACTTCCTGGTTGGGTAGGTGGACGTGGCCGTCCGGTTTCTCTTCTTCTTGGCCCTGGTACAGCAGGTTGACGTGGAATCCTCTTTCTTCTAGGTCTTGTTTGGCTGCTGCGAGGAGTTCTTGGTGTGTTTCCCCGCCGGCGTTGGCCTGGTTTCCGAGGCTTTGCGTAAGCTGGACCTGGGTTTTGTTGCTGGTTCGGGCGGCGGCTTTCTCCTGTTTGATTTTGTCGACGTCGCTGTAGTCGGCTTCCCAGGGCGGGTACGTGTTGAAGAGCACTGCGTTTCTCTGATTCTCTTCTGAGGGTTTCTGGACTGCGGCGCGGTACTTGCCCAATGAGGTTAACGTGGTTTTGTCGACGCCTTGAAGCATTCCTGCGATTTGGGACGTGTTTTCGCTGCCGCTGGGGTTGAACACGATTTTGCTGCGGCAGTTGTTGGAGACGGCCCGCTTCATCTCCGGTGCGAGTTGTTGGAGGTACTGTGTTGCGAGCCAGCAACCTAAACGGTATTCTCGTGCTTCGCTGAGGATCTTGGTGAAGTTGCTGCCTTCGCCGGCGAAGTTCTGGAGTTCGTCGACGTACAGGTAGAAGGGCTGTCTTTCTTCGAATGGTTGGGTGATGCGGCTTTGTGCTGCTGCCCAGATCTTTGTGATTACAATCGAGCCGACGAGTTCTGAGACTGTGCCGCCGACCTCTCCTTTCTGGATGTCGACGAGCACGATTTTTCCGTTGTTGACTGCTTTTCTGAAGTCTAATCCGCTTTCTTCTGCGCCGATGACTCTCCGGATGGTCGGGTTCATCACGAAGTCGTTCAATCGCCGCTGCAACGGCTCCATCTCATACGAAGTCATATCCTCCTTGACTCGGACGAGTTGTTCTCGGATGACGGAGTCCTGGGTCTGGTCTATGAGTTCGCTCAGGGGTTCGTCTTGGATGACGCAGCGGAAGACGTCGACCAAGGTCTTCGATTCGTTTTGTTTGATGTTGAGGTCGAGGTGTGCTCTGAGTAGTGTTTCGAGGACTCGTCCGAACTGGTCTCCCCAGTTCTCGCTTTGGCGTTTGAAGAGGTCGATGAGGTCGGAGACGATGATTTCTTTCTGGTTCTCCCTCTGTGCTGTGTTCATTTCGTCCGTGATCTGGGGTTCGAGGACGTTGATCGGGGTGACGGGTTCACTGGCGGGGTTGATGTAGACTACGTCGTCCAGCCGGTTTTCAGGTAGTTTAGCGATGACCTCGTCGATCATACTGCCTTTCGGGTTGACTATGCAGAGGCCGTGGTCTTTCTCGGCGTCCTGCAGTGCGACGTGGGTCAGCAACTGGGATTTGCCGTAGCCGGTCGGCCCGATGTTCAGGACGTGGGTCATCCTGTAGTCGTCGCTGAGGCCGACGTTTTCCTCGACTCCTAACTGGCTTTCGCGGAAGCCGAGGTAGGTCGTGTTCAGGTGTTCGGTGCTTTCGATCAGGGTACGGGTTTCTTCCGGGTTCATGGTTCTGCGTTGACGATGTTTTCCTGCTCGATACTGGGCAGCGACAGCAAGGCTGCAAGCTCTGGAACCGAGGTCTGGAACCTGTGGCTCCACGAGCCGAAGCGGCGGTGAGCAACTGTTTCCGCGAAGTTGAGGATCTGGTTTTCTCGTAGGGATTTGACGGTGACTGTGTCGAGGTACTGGCCGGTATCCGGGTTTTCGAAGGTGTTGTAGCCGCCGCTGAGTTCCTTCACCCGGCTCTGCGTGTAGTCGTCGGCTCCGATCACCAGGAAACGGATGCTGGTGTAGAACCGGTTGGTACCGGCCTTCTCCTCTATCGCATCGGCCTGACGTTTCTCACGAGGTGTAGGACTCCGGCTTCCCCACAGCTTCTCCTTCTCTTTTCGGAGGTAGCCGATTCTCTGGTACGCCCGTTTCCGCCAGTACCACCGCTTCAGTGGTTTTCCTATGACGGGTTGGAACAGGATTTGCACGACGAACTTGGTGTCCCGCATCGCGTGCCTGTGCAAGGCCGAGACAACGGAATTGATTGGAGGCTTGTCGAAGTCGTGTTTCAGCGGGTACCAGTCATTTCTTCCCGTGGTCAGGATTCCGCCGCCGACCGTGTCCTCCGAGGTAACCGGGATTCCTTCGACACCGGTATTGAACCGGATTCCTGGCACCTGGTTCGTAAGGTGTGTCCTGAGTTTCCTTCCCAGGCGGATCGTCGGTACGGAGAACTGGATTTTGATTTTGTCAGGGTGGCTTCTCCTGATCTCGAATGCGGCGACCGGCGACGTATTCACAAATCCCAGCCACTTTGACTGGAGCTCTGTAACCGCCTTCACCAGGTTCACCGGAACCGGCGGAACATCTCCGTTCCTCGGCGTCCTGACCTCGATGCTGTGGCACCTTTGCACCGGGTTCCGAAGTCTTTCAGCTTCCTCTTCGGTTGGCGTGGCTGTGTAGTATCGGAGTCGGTCGATCATTGGTTTTCACCGTGGTTGATGATTCTGTGTTCGATGTCGGTGGATTCTATCCGGGTCCGGGTGTCCAGTTTTCCGGAGATTTTCAGGATTGCTTCGCTGTACTCGGCGTCGGTGCCGGTTTTGAGTTCGTAGAGTTCCTGTCGTTCGCGTTCCGACATTTGGAAGTAGTCGACGACGGAGTCCGGCACCCGGTCGTGCCGCATAAACACCTTGCCGGGGACATTGTCCAGGATTTCACGTCCTTCCCGGCAGTAGGTGAAGTGGGAAGCGTTCTGCGTAACCAGTGTGACAGCGGTGTTGGTGTCCCGGCCTTCGAGGACGAACTGGTTCAATACCTGACGGCCTTCCTCGTCGTTCATCAGGATACGGGCCTCGTCGATCAACACCAGTGTCTTCCGCTGGTCTTGGCTGACGTAGCTGTAGATCTCTCTGACCAGTTCGACAAGCTGGTGGACGTTTTGTTCCTGGCCTCGGTTCTCTACCTGGAAGCAGACGTGGCCTTCCGGGAAGCTGTAGTCACTGTTTCCGTCCAGGTACTGTACGGTGCCGCCGAGAGCTTTGATTACGTGTCTGTACTCTTGTTTCGGGTCGACGGCGATGATCTGTAGGTCGTTGTAGACGACGGCGGAGCGCAGCAGTTCGATTTTTGCTGCGTAGCTTTTTCCGGAGCCGACCATTCCCATTCGGACCATTGAGTGGGAGGACCACTGGAACCGGTCTGCGAGGATGGGTGCTTGGTCGCTGGTATCGACGCCGTAGATAACTCCGTTGTCTCTGCGGGTGCTTTGGGTGCCGAATGGGAATCCTGCTGCTGCGCTGGTGGATGGGACTAACTGGGTTTCGTGTAGTGCGTCTCCGTACCCTGGGTGGTCGGTTTTGAAGGCCTGGTCGGTTCTGAGAACCGGTTTCGTGTACTGGATTTGCAGGGTGTCCAGCCGGTTCTGTATCTGCCGGTAGGTCTGGATGCAGTCTTCTCTGGTGTTGCCTTTGGCGGTGATGTAGACGCCGTAGTCAACTGCTGTGCTTCGGCGTTCGGCCAGTAGGTCGAGTATCCATTCCGTGTCTTCGAGCAGTGTTTCGAGTTTGTTGGTGCCTCTGTAGCCGTGTGCCAGGATGGAGTCGATTTCCGCGTTCAGCTTTTCGGCGAGTCTTTGAAGCTTGTTCGAGGCTTTCGGGCTTTTCCGTGGTTCGATGACCTGTGTTACGTCGACGAGGCCGTCGGTACGTAGCAGTTGCAGAGGCCAACCGAGTTCGACGGTGGAAGGGTACTCGGAGATGTACAGCGTCTTCCTGTACCCGCGCAGGGTCGTTTTCTTGCCTTGTGTCGTCCAGTTCGGGGCTATCCCAGGGTCTCCGTTGACGTACCGTATTGACTTGTCTTTGAGTTCGCTTCCTGTGACTCGTTCTGCCTGGAGTTCCGCTGAGTTGACGGCGTCGATGACCTCGTTGCAGCGGCTGTCCAGTTCCTCTGTCAACGGTTTCTCGCCGGTTCCTTCGTCGGTGAGCTGTAGGAAGTCCGGGAGCAGGGTATCGGCGTTTTTCTCTGCGTAGATCTTGATGTAGTGGGTGGTGTAGGACAGGTCTTGCTCGGTGAACTCCCGGCACCGCAGCATATACTCGTGGCGGAGGTCATCCCGGATGTCGCCGGGTTCATCCAGTTTCTGGATGTAGTCGTCTAGATCCAGGTGGTTCTGCCGGGAGACAACGTGGACAGGATAGTTCACCGTGTCCAGAAGACGGCGGTACAGGTTGTGTAGCGCCTTTCTCTCGTCCTCGGTCTTCATATCGAGATTGGTCGGTGTGACCTTGACGTAGGCCGCAGCTCTGTCGTCACTCATTCGGATGACCTTGGTAAACGGGGTCGCGTTGTCCTCGAAGTCGATCTTCTTTCGGTGAGTCCTGTATCTGACCAGGTTGTACAGCAGGGTGTCCAGGTGCTGGCCGTACACGGTGAGCCAGTACCAGGCCCCTCCAAGTACTGCGGCGAGGATGAAGCCGGGTATGGAGGGTGCGAAGATGTACACCAGTCCTGAAGGGGTCAGTAACCGGAGCAGGTCTTTCACTGTGAACTGGCCGAAGAACTTGGTGGAGACCTCCAGTTTACCGGGGAAGCGGATTCCGGTCAATCGTCGTCACCTCCGAAGTCGAATTTCTTGCTTCCCGTGGATGCGCGGCGTTTCCTCCGGTTTTCACGTAGCCGCTGCTTCTGATCCTCGTCCAGCATTTTAGCGAACTCGCCTTCTCTGTCGTCGCTGGAGTTCATCCGCTTCTTCACGCCACTGGAGGCGGCGTAGCTCAGTCCGACTGCGGCCTGTGAAGCGTCCCAGATTTGTTTTGACACCAACAGGATCATAACGGGAAACGAAACGCCGAGAATCCAGTTCGATACTCCCTGGAAGACGGTGTTTCCCTGTCCGCTGAAGAGTGCGAAGGAGAACTTCAGCACCAGCATGTCCAGTGGTGCGATCAGGAGTGCGGCGAACCATCCGGCTATGAACGTGTCTGCGTATCGTTTGACTCGTGGCAGGCTCCAGCCCAGTGCCAGTAATGGGGAGATGGCGGCGACGAACAGGATGTAGACGTTCCTGATGTAGAACAGGATGGCAATTGCCAGTAGCAGGATGGCCTGGATAACGTAGGCCAGGACAAGTCCTGTGGAAAGACCCAGTCTTTGCTGGAACGTGGTTTCGAAGAGCTGTGGTTCGAAGGCGGTGGTCAGTGCGCGTGTGAACTCAATGCTGAGCTGAAGCAAGGGCAGGGAGACAGTGGCGAAGATCAGTGCAACGACGACTCGTGGAAGGATCTGCCGGACCTCACGGTAACTGACGCCGAGAATCGGGCCGACCATATGGAGTATACCGGCCACAATGAACGCGAGGGTGGACAGCAGGAATGTCACCAGCAGTACGTCGCTGTGAACGTCTTCTACTGCAGGGTTCCCGTCGACAGAAGGAGTGGCGGTGAGCATCCGGATAACGGACGCCCACAACGCTTCACCTAGCTCAATGAATGGCTGGAACAGGACTGACTGAAGAATCTCTGTAAGCGACTTTCCCTCCGTGAAATCCTCTAGGGTCTCGATTAGTTCACCGAGGAATCCGGTTTGCCGTTCTTCCTCTGTTTCGTGGTCTGCTGCGGCCGGAGCGACGAAGACCGTGCTGAGGACCAACAGGGTCAACGCCGCGGCTACGAGTTTTCCCCAGTTCATTTTTTCAGGCACAGATGTTCGCCCCCAGTTGAGCGACGAGGTACGAGGTGATCATATTCGCAGACAGGAGCAGGATAGCCCCGATCAACCCGTTCTTAGCTATCTTCTTTCCCAGGCGCGTGTAGTCCTGTCCCGGCAGGATCAGGCAGATACCGGCGACCACGAACGTCAACGTGGCAAGGCCGACACCTGCCAGGAACGCCAGCTCCGTGATCGAGTTCAGGAAGTCGAACAACGGCACCAGTCCATCCGAGGGTTCACAGGGAAGCTGATCCGTTGCGTTCTGTGCTGCGGCTGGTTGTATCAGTGCGGTACTGGTCAAGCCGAAGACCCAGAGTTTTAGGGTCTTCCGCGGGAGTTTTGCGAACATTACAGGTTTGACCGAGGTTGGAAATGGTGTTATTGAATGCAGGAAAATTTCCTAGTAAAGAGTTCAGGAAAACAACATGAGCAATGACAAAGTAATCGCCTACGCAGTAGAGATACGGGAGTATCGAAACCAGGCCAGTGTGATAACGCCGGGAAAGTATCTCGAAATCCCTCTTCCTGAAGAAGTAACTGATTTTGAAGATGTGGAGATAGGTGAGAAATCCTTCTACGCTCATCTGGAGAGGGCCGAGGACTTCTCGTATCTGAGATATACGCCGGAAGACGACGGTTCACGGCACCACCTGACGTTAAAAGAGAAGAGCGGCAGTGATCCATCTCTCGCGGTTAGTCTTCCTGCAGAGTTTGCAGTTACGAATGATCGGAGTCCTTTCCAGGGGATGCAGCACGGTGACCGGGTGAATATCGAGATACGTGAAGAGGAAAATGAGATAAGGGTCTACACGCCAGAAGACTTCCCTCACCGGGTGAGACAGTTATCCGAGGAAGGGACTCTGACAGACTTCGATACACCTGTTATCGCACCCTTACTGGCGACGGGAGACGGGTTTTCAGATTTAACCGTTTCAGCCGATGCACCAAGCCAGAAGTTCGAGATAGTACCCTTCGACGGTCAGCATAAGGGGTTCGTGGAAGTTGCAGAAGAATACCCGATATTCCGCTCTCGGACACAGCAAGGTTTCCGAGGTGGTCCTAAACCACTGAATATTGTGAAAGACAAATACGGGATCCCGACTGTTGAGGCAGATATCACGGTGAAGTGGGCACCCGAGGCAGCGCCGAGTATGGGGGGTGGTGGAGACGTGATCTACACTAAGAAGGATTCTTCCTCCGCTAAAGTTGAGCTTCAGGAGAAAGGATCCTACTCCGTATTAGCCGAAAAAGATGGTGACCACGGTGGTATGTGGCTGGCCCCTGATCCAAATCTAGCTATGACCGACCCGATCAGAGAATCCTGGAGTGCATTTCTCTACGACGACGATGAAGAGTGGGAAGCGCCGAAGATCTACATACCAGTGAACGTGGGAGAAGAGAAAGGTCATTGGCCGCAGCGTTAACTGGGATCATTTCGTCTTCTGGAATACATCAATAGACAAAACAAAGTGAGTGGTGTCGAGAGTTTCCAGTAGCCCTGAGAGATTCTGATGCCGCCTACCGCTGCGGTAAAGAGCCAGAGTTTCTTGTTGATGTCCACACAGACTCGATATTGGTTTTCAATTAATTTAGTTGATGTCTCCTATTTCGGCTTCCAATCCGTGTTCCTCTAATGCGCCGACGATCCTTTCTGCATATTCTTGGGCATCTTCCATATCGTACGGGTTCTGAGTTTCTGCCGTGCTGATCTCCCAGTGATCGTTCGGTTGCTCTGGAACGTACCGGATCCCAACTCCGAATGCTGGGAGTTCCTCGTTTGCCCACTCCGGCTGTGTCATTGGTTCGTCTATTTCTACTATGCCCTTTAGGTTCCTGTAGACGAGTGACCCAGGATCTCTTTCCCCGAGTATTGCTTCACGGAATTCGTCGCCGCCGATGTAGAAGAAAAATCGGTTATCAGAATCCAGTTCTTCGAGAGTCTTGTCGAAGGCTTGTTGTGGTGTATTGCCACTTCCTGTTACTGCTTCCGCTGTAGCGTTGGAGAATATTTCTCCTTGATATGCTAGTACATCGTATCCTGCGTCTTCGAGTGCTTCTGCACCTGTTTCAAGCTGGTCTACGAACTCTTCACGAAACCCGGTCATATACTACTACAAAATAACAAATATTTTATAATTAATTGAACTGTTGGAATATAAGGTGGACTGAGATTTCAGAAGATGTCGAGTACGGGTTTGAGAATATCGACGAGGTAGCCTCTCTGATGAAGGCTTTTGACAAGCCTGAGAAGATCAAGGCGTATGATCTGCTGTCACAAGGATACCTGAGAGAGGAGATTGTAGACGAGCTGGATGTGAGCGAATCGACGTTCTACAACTACAGAGATGCCTTCAAACAGAATGGTTGGATAGACAGACGTGGCAACCTTACCGAGGAAGGCGAGTTCGTCTACGATCAGCTTCAGAGTCTTGACGAGGAGTACGGCCAGTTCCTGTACCAGCAGGCCGTAGATCAACTCGGTATTGATGAAGAAGACCTGGACTCGATAGAGGATGTAGAACTACCGGAATAACCATTCTCAGCACTCGTTTTTTCTATTGTATCCACCTTTCCTTATTCATCCGAAACTTGGTGTGTGGCTTGAATAGTAGCGTTTCGGTCACCTGTTTTCCTCTAAGGTGATTGAACGATTCAAGGCGAGACCTACACTTTCGACGATTTGGACGAGCTTTACGAAACCGCAGAAACACTGCCGGAGGTGGATCGGCACGATGTCTACGCCCATCACACTGGGGAGGATGACTGGGAGGAGGTGCCGTACCGGGACAGTTTGTGGACTGACGACGGCAGAGCCACGGGTGTTGTTTCCAGCAGCGATGATTTCTACAACATCATTCAGTACGGGGATATCCTGGAGACGGTTGGAGACGCGGTGGACAGGCACGAGGATGTGGAGCCACGCGGCCAGGTCTCGGTGTCTCCTACTGCGCACAAGATGAGTGCGAAAATAGATTTTGACGGTGCAACGGTGTACGCTGCTGAGGATGATCCTATCGACCTTGGTTTACAGGTTCGGAGCGGCCACAGTGGTTTCCACGGTTTGAAGTATGACGTGGGTGCGGAGCGCCAGGTATGCAGTAACGGGATGACCGCTTTCATCTCCGAACTGGGTTTTGACCAGACCCACAGTGAGCCGTTCCAGCCCGGTCTAGCTTACAACGCTGTTGATGCTGTGATCGAGTCGCCGGCGGAGATCGAGCACCGGCTGGCTCAGGCTCAGAACCGGGAGTTGATGAATCAGGATGAGGCCCTTTTGGTGTTGATGGATACAGGGATCGACCGGTATCTGGAGAACCCTGTACCTGATCTATTGAATGCGATGCACGATGAGGTGGAGGATCCGGAGTCTCCGACGCTCTGGGAGACGTACAACACGGCTACACGCGCGTTGACTCATTACACGCAGGATGTGCCGGATTATGAACTGGCGCAAGGGTTTGAGCAGGCTGCCCAGCTTCTGGAGAGCGGTGGTAACGATGTTCCGGAGCCTGAGAACCTTGGTCGTTCAGCGGTCTACAATCGGTCGCGTGATTTGATCGAGCAGGGTGATTCGGAGCCTTACTGGCCGGACGAGGAAAACGCGCTTAGAGAATTGATGGAGGAGCACGAGCTCGAAGCTTGAACCAGGAGGTAGAGAACAATGCTGCGACGAATGAGGTCTGAAGGACGAGAAGATGATGAAAACCGGAAGAGGGCGGTGAAGGTGACGTACAATTACTGATTACGACGAGGAAGAGCCTATCGCGGAGTGGGAGGCCGCGTTTCTCCCGGACTGGGAGTGGGAAGCCTACGACAAGGTCGAGGAAGACGACGACGTCTACTTCGGCCGTGTCCGCTCCCCCAACACCTACGGAGAATGGGAGTACGGCTACTTCAGCCAGGAACAACTCGAAAAAGCCGGTGCGTACCGTACTGATCTAGATCCGGAGGAGGACGCACCCTTGTACCCTGACGGTGGGGAGGTTGAGGACGTCGTCGGGATCTTTGAAACCGAGTTAGAGGCGTTGCTCGAAGAAGGTGATGAACGATACAAAGAGACGTAGACGAATTGATCGAAGAGTACGTGGAGGAGAAACGGTTCGTGGAGGAGGATAAGCCGTACTGGATGAACCTTACCGGTGGCACCTCTTTCTCCGGGCCTCTCCGCTTCGAACTGGAGAACTACTTCCCTGACGCACATTACAGACAGGCGATTGACCAGGCCTTCGAAGAAGAAGCCGAGGAAGAGATTCTACCGGACGGAGGAAGCAGGACGCAGTACTACTGGAGCGGAGACGAAGGAGTCGTCTACCACACCGAATCTGGCGACGACCTCGTCGACCCATTCTTCGGCTCCGTAGAGGAAGCAGAACAGTACCTGGAGAACCTGGCTGACCGCCACGGCAAGGAACAGTACACGGGAATGGTGCTGCGAAAATCCGGGAACAGGAAAGTCGAGGAAGCGACAGAGGTACTGACCGAGCAAAGCGGGCTCACGGATTGGTGATTCCCAGATCGATATCTCAGACAACGCCCTGAACTGGAGGTGGTGGCCTCCGGCTCAACGCAACCATTAACAGTGTTTCCTTAGCAACACTGTGTATGGCTATCGCGGGAAATTCTAACGGCGAACTTGAAAAGAAACTCTGGGAAACCGCCGAAAAACTACGTGGCCCTGTCGACCCTTCTGAATACAAGGATTTCGCTCTTGGCCTCCTGTTCCTGAAGAATATGTCTGACTCTTTCGAGGCCCGTAGACAGGAACTCGAAGAGAAGACCCACGACGAAGATTCTCGATACTATACTGAGGACGAGAAGGAACGCGAATACATACTAACCCACAAAGACGAATACAAAAGAGAGAACGTATTCTACCTTCCTGAAGAGGCCCGCTGGCAATACTTCGTTGACAACGCCACAGACCCACAGATTGGGAAAAAGATCGACGATGCAATGCGGGCAATCGAAGATGAAAACCCGCGCCTCAAAGGGATTCTTCCGAAGGGCTATTCTCGCTCTTCTATAGCCAGTAACGGTTCTGACGCACTTGAAGGCCTGATCAATTTGTTTGCAGACGTCAATTTGGAAGCGGAGAATGGCAATCAGGATGAGGATATCTTCGGCCGTATCTACGAATACTTTATTAAGCAGTTCGCTATGAAGGGCGGACAAAAGGGGGGTGAATTCTACACGCCGAAGAGCGTTGTTGAGCTGATGGTTGAAATCTTGGAGCCCTATGAAGGTCGAATATTCGACCCATTCAGCGGCTCAGGCGGAATGTTCGTACAGAGCCAGAAATTCATCGAAAGCCACGGGGGAGACACCGACAAAATCTCCATCTACGGTCAAGAGGTCAAGGAAAGCACCTTACAGATCTCTAAGATGAACCTTTATCTCCGAGGGCTTGACGGGAACATCAAACAAGGAGATAGCATCCTCAATGATCAGCACAAAGGTCTAGAAGCGGACTATATCATCACGAATCCTCCATTCAATATGAGCGAGTGGGGCAGGGATTCAATCGCAGACGATGATCCCCGTTTCAAATACGGGATGCCGCCATCTAGCAACGCCAACTATGCCTTCATACAGCATATGATTCACCATCTCAACGATACTGGGATGGCAGCCACAGTTATGGCTAACGGGGCAATGTCTACTCAGAGTAAAGACGGGGAAATTCGAGAAGGAATTATTGAAGATGATCTGTTAGACGCTGTAATCGCCCTCCCGAAGGAACTGTTCTATACTACAAGTATTCCTGCTTGTATATTCATTTTGAGTAAAGGGAAAGAAAAAGACAAATACAGAGATAGAACAGACGAGACTCTATTTGTTGATGCAAGAGATCTGTACACGAGTATAAATCGGACTCAAAACACACTTGAAGAAAAACATATAAAGAAAATTACCAGGAAGATCCGAGCCTACAGAGGTGAAGAGGATGCAGATGAATATTCAGATGAGAAGGGTTTCTGCAAAGTAGCGGAAACTGATGATATCAGAGACAACCGGTATATCATAACCCCGGGAAGGTATGTCGGCGTAAAAGAGCAAGAAGGCGATGACGAGCCGTTTGAAGTCAAGATGGAGAGACTTTCTGCCGATCTCAGGGAGAGTCTACAAAAGTCAAATGAGCTGCAAGATAATATTGAGAAGAATTTGGAGGTGCTTGGATTTTGACTTCCGAGCAAAAAGAGCTAGAGGGATTTGATGAATCTCCCGAAATGGAAGAAAATGAGTGGAAAGAGGTGATATTCTCAGACGTCATTGAAATAAACGACTACCCATCTGCCGAAAAGGGTGAGGAGTACAAATCTATTGGAATGTCTGATGTAGCACAGAATGTGAGGAAAATCCAAAGTTGGGAGGTGAAAGAGTATTCTTATTCAAGGCCTCGATTCAGGAATGGCCAGACTTTGATGGCGAGAATCACACCTTGTCTTGAAAATGGGAAAACCGCTTTTGTAGATATCCTTGATGACGACGAATTAGCTATAGGTTCAACAGAATTCATAGTTTTATCTGACACAAAGGAAACACTCCCGAAGTTTGTCTACTATACTGCTCGAAGACCGGAGATAAGACAATTCTCTATCAAAAGAATGACCGGAACCTCTGGCAGACAGAGAGTCCCTCTGGATATTTTTGACGATAAGAAAATAAAAATACCTCCGATAACTGAACAGAAAAAAATAGTAGAGATATTAGATGCCTTTGATAGCAAGATCGAAGTTAACAACAGAGTTAATGAAAACCTGGAGAAGATCTCAAAAGCTCTTTTCAAATCGTGGTTTGTCGAATTTGAGCCCTATGATACATTCAAAGAGACTGATCTAGGGAAAATACCTGAAGATTTTGAGGTTGTAGAATTCTCAGACATCTCTAATACAGAAGGTGGAGGAACCCCCGACACAGAAGAAGACTCATTCTGGGGTGAAGATATTCTCTGGCTCACTCCAAAAGAAGTGGCTCCGTTGACCTCCTCTGTTGCATTTGACTCTGAGAGGAAACTAACTGAAAAGGGTCTAAAAAATACTTCTGCTAAGGTAATGCCAAAAAATTCTACTCTCCTATATAGCCGAGGCGCAAATATGGGCGTGTCAGTTATTAATAAGGAACCGATGGCGACAAACCAGGGATTCGTCTGTGTTGAGCCAGATGGAGTACCCCCTCATTTTCTGTTCCATTTAGTTACATCGAACCGATCTAAAATAGAAAACAGGGCGGGAGGAAGTACCTATCCTGAGATTAGCCAGACGTCATTTAATGAAATACAGATTGCTATCCCTTCCTCAAAGGATCGTATAAGAAGGTTCGAGAATATTGCTGCTGCTATTTACGAAGATGTCTATAATAGGGTTCAAGAAAATGTGTATCTCAGTGAATTGAGGGATACATTACTGCCAAAACTAATGTCGGGTGAGATAAGGGTTAATGACATTAATCTTGAGGAATTAGAGGTTAGTAGCGAGGTTTAATCGGTAATGTCTATGAATGAGATGGAGTTGGCGGAGTTACCGGCCCTACAGGCTTTCCAGAATATTGGATACGACTACAAGCCTGGTTCTGAACTTGGGCCGAATAGTGAAGACCCAGAGCGCACTTCACTTTCTGATGTGGTGCTGCGTGGCCGTCTTGAACGAAAACTCCGTGAGATCAATCCATCTCTGCCCGATGAAGCCATCGAGGACGCTATCTCTCAACTCCTCGGTTCCAATTCTCCCGATCTTCTCAAGAATAACAAGGACTTCCACGAGAAGCTAGTCAACGGTATTCAAGTTGAATATGAGGTAGACGGTGAACCAAGAGGAGACTTCGTCGACGTCTTCAATTTTGAAGAGCCAGAAAAGAACGATTTCCTGGTCTCAAACCAAGTCGTAATTCAGATTGGGGAAGGCCCGCAGAGAAGGCCTGACGTCATCGTGTTTGTCAACGGTCTTCCCATCGCTGTATTGGAGATGAAGGACCCGACGAACCCGCAGGCATCGATGGGTAATGCGTATAAGCAGGTCACGGATCGATATGTGAATGATATTCCGGATCTGTTCCACTATAACGAGCTTATTGGTATTTTGGATATGAATAATGCCGAGCTCGGATGTCTTAGTGCCGGTTGGGAGTGGTTCTCACCTTGGAGGTATATCGATGAGGAAAAAGATGCTACTGACGAGTTACCTCCTTCGGAGGTCTTGATTCGCGGTGCTTTCGACAAGAAGAGACTGCTAGATCTGATCCAGAATTTCATACTATACGCTGATGAGGACGGGAAGCTTGGGAAGAAGCTTGCAGCCTATCACCAGTTCTACGCTGTGAACAGTGCTGTAGAGAGCAGTCGAGAAGTTGTTCCGAATCCTGACGAGGATCGTATCGGTCTTGTTTGGCACACTCAGGGGTCCGGAAAGTCGCTGTCGATGGTTTTCTACGCGAAGAAGATTCGTGGGGAAAGCTCGATGAAGAATCCGACTCTTGTCTTCCTTACTGATCGGAATGATCTTGACGACCAACTCTACAAGGAATTCAAGAAGCACGGATTAGATGCTGAGTGGGCAGATAGTGATAACCGAGTTGAACTCCGTGATAGGTTGGATCGAGAGGCTGGCGGAATTATTTTTGCGACGATCCAGAAGTTCCAGACCACGGACGACGAAGTCCAGTATCCGGAAGTCAACGACCGCGAGAATGTAATTGTGGTAGCGGACGAAGCCCATCGCACGCAGTACAAGAGTCTGGCGACAAACGTCCGTGACGGGCTCCCCAACGCGTCTCATCTCGGATTCACAGCGACACCTATTGAGAAAGAAGATCGCTCCACTACGAATACGTTCGGTGGCTACATCAGCCAGTATACCATCAGAGAGTCGGAAAAGGACGAGTCCACTGTTCCGATATACTACGAGAGCCGATTAGCAAAGCTCCAGATTAACAATCCCGAGATCGAGGACAAGTTTAACGAGTTGATGGAGTCGAAGTCGGATGATTTGAAGCAGGAGATGAAGAGGAAGTGGACTCAGCTTCGCCGCGTCATTGAGAACAGCGAGGAAAGAACGGAGATGATCGCGGATGATATCGTTGAACACTATAATAATAGAGAGATCGAAGGAAAGGCGATGGTGGTTGCAATCAGCCGCCAAGCCGCAGTAAACTTGAGCAGGAAAATCAGGGCCAACCCAGATGCTCCCGAGACCCGAGTGGTGATTTCAGGACAGGAAGACTTCATCGACGATCCAATCTCAAATGATGAGTTGAAGCGTCGTTTCAAAGACGACGAAGATCCGTTCGAAATTGCTGTAGTCTGTGACAAGTGGTTAACAGGATTTGACGCTCCGCATCTCCACACGTTGTATGTTGATAAGCCGATGAAGAATCATAATCTGCTTCAGGCAATCGGCAGAGTCAACCGTGTTTACAAAGACAAGCCAGGAGGCCTGATTGTAGACTACATTGGCATCAGTAAGAGGCTGAAAGAGGCTTTGGACAAGTACACGTCTGAGGTTCGGAACGACGCGATGCTGGATATAGAAGAGGCTGTGAAGGTGATGAAGGATAAGCACAAGAAGGTCGCAGACTTCTTTGCAGCAGTTGATTACAGCGACTGGCCTCAGCTTGAGGAGTTAGAGCGAAAACGGTTGCTCTACAAAGCCCAGAACGAGGTACTAGTTACTGAGGAACGTGAGGATAAGTTCCGGGAGTCAATGAAGGAGCTAAAGAAAGCTCACGCATTGGTCACTCCACACTCTGCGGCAAGTGATATCCGTGCGGATGTGGCCTTCTTTGAAGCCGTTCTTGGAGCGATAAACAGTATTGAAGACTCCAATAATCCGGATGAGATGGAAGACCTAGACTCGGCTATGAAAGAACTGGTAGCTGAGGGGGTCGGTATCGAAGATCTGATTGAGGTAACTGGTTTCGATAAATGGGAGAAGGAGAAGCCGGTACTGAGTGATGAGTTCCTTGAGGATGTGGAAGAGGTCGAATTTGAGAATCTTCAGGTCAAGATGCTTCGGCAGTTGCTGGAGAACGAGATTACGACTCGGAAGAAGGGTAACTTGGCGAAGTACGAGTCTTTCGAGAAGGAGCTCAAGGAGACGATTGAGAAGTACAATGAAGGGTTTGGTTCCACTCAGCAGGTTATCGATGAGTTGAGAGATATTGCTGATCGGATTCAGGAGACGGACGACCGGCAGGAGGAACTCGGGTTGAATGATGAGGAGCTTGCGTTCTATGACGCTATTTCTGCGAATACGGAGACTGAGATCGACGAGGATACCCTGAAGGAGATTGCTCAGGAGCTTAAGCAGAATCTGAAGGATAGTGTTGAGCTTGATTGGACGAATCGGGAGAAAATAAGAGCTGAAATACGCTCCGAGGTTAGGTCGGTACTGCGACAGAACGGTTTGAAAATGTATAAGCATGACAATCTAGTTGATCCAATTGTTACCCAGGCAGAGGCATTTTACGGTGGAGCTGCAGCTTGACCTAACTGATGGTTAAGATAGTGAATGTAGTTGGTTCTGGCTTTCTACGCAGAGAATTTGATCTTTCTGTTGTTGCTGAGGATCTTGGTTCCGTAGCTGAGTTCGACCCCGAAAAGTACCCAGCAATGTATGTCAGATTCTCCGAAGATTCCCCACTTGTAACGGTCTATCGGACTGGGAAGTTCATTATCACTGGTGCGGGTTCTATTGAGGAATCATACGAATCGAAGGATGGTTTGCTATCTTGTTTGAGTAGTGCTGGTATCGTTTCTAAAGAGGATTTGGAGTGGTTTAAAATTCAGAATCTGGTTTGTACGACCGTTCTCGGAGATAACTTGAATTTGAGTGCTTTAGCTATTGGTCTGGGTTTGGAACAGACGGAATATGAGCCGGAGCAGTTCCCAGGCCTGATTTATCGTAATCCTGATTTTGAGTGTGTTGTTCTAATTTTCTCTACGGGTAAGGCGGTGATCACAGGTAGCAGTGATTTAGATGATGTAGAGGCTGTTGCTGACTATTTAATCCAGGAGTTATCGAGTCTTCAATTGAACTGAGGCCTCAAATCCGTGTTTTAGCTTCTTGTGTTTCAGTCTGAGTTGCTGTGAGTCGAAACGGGATGAATCTTCTAGATCTGGCCAAGCGGAGCGATATCTTGGACGACGAGGCTGTGCAGAAGTTGGTTGCGGCTGCTGGATTATCTGGAAACGAATCTATACAGAGTTCAGCTTCGAAGGCCGTCCTTGGTAAGTCGGTTCAGCAGTACCGATACCCGTTTGACTCTGGTTCGAGATACGGCGATATCTATCTGGGAGAGACTTTCCAGAACCAGTTGTTCTACCTCTCTCAGGAGGATTTAACGAAGCATCTCTTGGCTGTCGGGCAGTCGGGTTCTGGGAAGACGACGTTGTTCTATTCGTTGATGAGTGAGGTTGATGTGCCGTTCTGGGCGTTTGATTTGAAGCAGGATTACCGGCATCTTTCCCAGGATCTTGATTTACTGGTGGTGCCGTGGACTCGTCTCAGGTTTAATCCGTTGAAGCCGCCGGAGGGTGTTCCGCCTCGGAGATGGGCTCAGGTTTTCGCGGAGATCTTCGGTCACGCTACTTCGTTGCTGAGTGGTTCGAAGAATTATTTGATGAAGAAGGTGATCGAGCTCTACACTCTGTACAACTTGTTCGACAAGGTTTCGGAGCCGTATCCGAGTCTTCACGAGCTGGAGCTTTTGATCAAGAAGCAGAAGGTCAACTTTGTTCGTAAGGCGTCGGATTACCGCGATACGCTGTTGAATCGGTTGGAGGCGATGAACCTGGTTGCGGGAACCGTTTTCGACTGTAACCGGGGTTACGCTGTAGATGAACTACTGAAGGAGAATGTTGTCTTCGAGTTTGACGGCCTGAGTCGTGATGTTCAGAATTTCTTGATGGAGGTTCTCTTTGCTTACGTCTATGAGTATCGTTTGGCGCAGGGCCACAGGAACAGTGGTTTGAACCATCTCTTCTTTCTCGACGAAGGTAAGCGGGTTTTCAGTGTGTACAAGGAGCGGCAGGATGCCGCTGGTATCCCTGAAGTGGATGAGTTGACGGCGAAGATGCGGGAGTTCGGTGAGGGATTAGTCGTCGCGGATCAGGAGGCAAGCAAGTTGACGGATTCGATCAAGGCGAATACTCACACCAAGCTTCTGTTGCCTACAGCTGACCGGAAGCAGTTCCAATCGGTTACGGATGCGATGAACTTGTCTGAGAGGCAGGCGGAGTTCGCTCACGACCTTACCACCGGGGAAGCGATTGTCCAGGTCGGTGGCCGTGACCCAGTCCCGGTCAAACTACGGAACTACGAACTGGAAAAGACGGTTACGGATAGAGTATTGGAAAAGCAGCAGGCCGAGAAGTGGAGTGAGCTAAGCAGTGAGAGGCGGAAGACCACGAAACGTTTCGACGACCGGATAGCACCCGGACGTTCCGAGGAAGTTCCGGAGACCACGATCCCTGACGACCCGACCGAGATACAGGTATCTAACGAAGCGAACCGTTTACTGAAAGACATCGTCGAGAACCCGTTCAAACCTCTCACCGAGAGGTACGAAGGTTTCAGTAGTACGTACAAGGGAAACAAGGCGAAGAACGAACTGGTCGACCAGGGTGTCGTCATAGAACGTAACATCAAAGCTCAGGATGGCAAGCGAAAGCTGCTCCAGTTGACGGAGAAAGGCCGTGACTACGCAGAAAGTCTAGATCTGGAGGTGAAACACAGGGGGCGAGGAGGAATCATCCACAGGTACTGGCAACACCAAGTCAAGGAAGCATTCGAAGAACAGGGTTGGGATGCGTTCCTCGAAAAGTTCGACGCCGACATCTACATCAATATGGGAAACACGGAGTTAGTGGTCGAGGTGGCGATGGGTGACAATCCAAGAGAAATCGAGCACGTCCAGCAGCACCTGGAATCCGGTTTCGACGCGGTCTGGGTAGCAGCACGGAACCAGGAAGTACTGGACGGATTGAAGCAGAGAACCGAAGAACAAGGGTTAGATCTGGATCGAGTGGCGTTTAGGCTGGTTCGGGAGTTTAGAGAGTTAGGGGGTCGTTTGTAACCGGTTGTTTGTGGGGTTCGGGTGTGGTGAAAATTGTTTATTAGTTGGTGTTTGAAGTGTTTGATAGATTGAAATGCCTAAGTTCCCTGATGGATTAGAGCGAGGCTTTGGGATGATTATTGAAGCGGTTATAGTGGCTGCTATTTTTTCGGCTTTTATTGAATCGGGATTGATCCCTAAATGGGTCTTCGTAGCGTTCAACATCGTCTCAATAGTTGCTCTAGTCTTTTTGATCGACAAATCCCGGTACTGGTCTTTTGGTTACCTTGCTGGGTACGTTATCGGAGTCGTATTTTCGCTTAGCACGTTAATGAGCACAGAATTCTTGGGAATATTAGATGTCATACTTTACCTGGGCGTTGCATTTGGAGCGGTTTATCTCAGGGTTAGAATCCACACTTAGAAGGAATAAAAAACAGACAGTGATCTTTCAGGCCCAGTTTTCTTGGATGTACTGGTTTGCGTCTTGGATGCTGAGTGGTCTTGCTGAGCTTCCTTGTCGGACGATGAAGTCGTCTTCTTCGAAGTAGACTGGTTCTGAGCTTGGTTCAACTGAAACGGTGCAGACGGTTTTACCGTCTATCTCTTTGAAGTCGATTTCTGTGTAGAGCGAGGCTGTTGCGTCTCCGAGTCTTGAGGAGATCTCCTGGCTCAGAGTTACCTCGAAGTCGTCGAGGTCGTCCATCAGCTTCAGGTCGCGTTCAAGTCCTTTGATTTCTTTGTCGTCGTCGACCCCGATGATGAGTGTGCCCCCTTCCGCGTTGGCGAATGAGGCGATCTCTTTCACGGCTTCTTTCTTTAGTTCCTTGTTTGCCTGGTTTTGGTAGACGTCGTAGAGAAGTGTTTCCTTGAATTCGATTCTGTAGTTTTCGCCTTTCTCGATCAGTGATTCGAGCGAAGTCTCTTCCGGGCCTTCTGGCGTGTCGAAGGACTGGATGAATTCGTTGATGGCGTTTGCCAGCATTTCCCGGCGTTCTGCAAGGAACCGTTCGTAGTTATCCAGTTTCCAGAACTCGGGGTTCTCCGGTATGTACTGTTTCTCAAAGATCTCAGGGTGATCCTCCTTCACGTCGGGGAGGTAGTCTTCCGGTAGAGAGGTGAAGATGTCTTTGTTGCCTCTGGAGGTGAGGAAAGCCCGGTTTGCTATCTCGTTGACCTTCTTGCGCCCCATGTGGTTGTTGGAGTCGTAGAGGTTGCCGTAGAGCTGTGATTTCGGGAAGATGTGGTGTGACTCCAGCTTGTAGCTTCCACGTAGTGGTTCTCCGGTTTTCCAGTCGCTGGGGTTGTTGTTCCTGCTGATGATCCGTACCATATTGTAGAAGTGCTTGCTGGACTTGCCGCGGCCTTCCAGGTCGGAGGGTTGGACTTCGAGGCGTCCTCTGTCGTCTTTGATTTCTTCCATCAGGTCTTCGACCGGATTCGGTCCACCAAGCAGGGAGAGATCTTTGTCAAGGGTGCTGTCGGTGGAGCGGCTGTATCTTCTCCACATCATCGCGGAGTACAGCCATTTGAGGAAGGCGTCCTTCTCCTCCCGTGTCATCCTCGCGTCGTTGTCACTGAGGTACTTGATCAGAGGAATGAGGACTGCTCGGGTGTTGATGTAGCTGGAGTCGGGGATCAGGGCCTCGTTTTCCAGGAAGCTAGTTAGGAAGTCAAGGACTTTATTGACAAGATCCCAGTTCTGTTTGAGTACGTCTTTCTCCGTATCGTAGACGTGTTCGTAGGTCATACCGTCGGTGACGGCGGCGATCATACATTTGACGTAGAAGTCGAGGTTGAAGTCGTAGCCGTTCTCCGCCATCATCGTCTGGGTCTTCTTCATCTCCCGGCGGATGTACGGCCACTGGGCGCTCATATGCGCCAGAGCAAGTTCAGCGTCTCCTAGATCTGTTCCCTGTGAATTGACCTTGTCGAAGAGGTTGATTGCCTGGTGGACGTCAGCAGATTTGCCGAGTTCTTCTTTCGGCATCTGAAGAGAGGTGATCTTGTTGATTTTCTTCAGCTCCCGGTTGTACTCTTCTGCCTTCTCACCGACTTCGGCATCTTCCTCTGTCGTCTCTTTTGCGATCTGGAATATGCTAACGTCGTCTTTGAAGCAGTCAATGACCTTCACCCACTCTGGATTGTCCCGAGTGCTCTTGTTCTCGTATTTGAACTCGCCAGAATCCAGATTGAAGTATAGATGTCTTGGATCGGTTTGGATATCGTCTTCTGTGTAGTATGGTGGTATGTCGTCCTTGATCATCAGGTACAGTACTGTGAGACGCTGTTGGCCGTCGAGGAGGACCTTGAACAGTCCGTACTGTTCTCGGTCGACTGCGTCGTTCTTAATCTCAGGAGGATTCTCTGTTTCCCAGATTAGAAGACTCCCTATGGGGTATTCTCGGTACAAGGATTTCATCAGTTCTTTCGCTTGGTCCTTGCCCCAGACGTATTCCCGCTGGAACTCAGGGAGAACTATTTCGTTTGACTCAACTTTGTCAACGAGCTTCCCAATCTCTGGCATAATGTACTCATTAACACAAACTGGTTAAAATCCTGCCCACAGTCTAACCCCCTCTTCTCCTCTGTATCAGTCTCGGTACTGTTCAGTACTCTTGGCAGCCTGACGAACCAATGCGTCATGGGGATCAGTTTCAGGTCGCCGTTCGATTATCTGGTTGAAGGCTTCGTTGAGGGTTGTTTCCGAGAGTCGGGTTATTGCGGCTGCGGCAACGGAAGGACTACGGGAGGAACCAGCCGAACAATGAACCAGGACACGTTGACCGTTTTCCCGCTGCTCCACAACCTCGCTTACAGCTTCAGTGAAAGCGTCGTAGCTGTTCTGAGGACCATCTATCATCGGCACATCAACGCGTGTGACGTCTCCTGTTTTCGGGTTGCTGTGAGTTAGAGAGACCACGGTGTCGACACCGTGTTTCCGTAGAAGTGCCTCATCGCTGGCATCAGATTCGGTACCTACGAAAATCCCATCAACAACCTCATCCATTCCGATACATCTCGTTGAGAAGGGTCTATGGCCAGGATTTGTTTAAGTTCTATCCGTTGATAACCCTGAATTCCGATGGTGAACAGGACAGATTATTTAAATATTCTAGACCAATCTTCGGATGAAAAGCCAAACGAAGGAAGGAGAGGACTTGAGAAACAGTGAACGGAAAGTAGGTAGCCCCGTCCGGGCACCCTATCAAGGGTTCACTGTCCTTCAACCGTAATGAGGGGTCTGAACCCCAAGAGAAGCGTTGTGATAAGGGCGTCTGGACAGAGGGTTCAATGTCCTTTCCCAGCAGTTGATCCATCTGAACCGTGGCTTGTCCTCTCCTTTCCTTCTCTTTGAGGTGCAGAACCACTTTATGTCTACTAAACGCTACATCAACGTTGAGAAACAGCTTGAAAATCTGAAAGACTCAGAACTGGAATCGGCTAATGTAGAGGCGATCCGGAAGTTCATTGATCACAGTGCTGCTGAAGGGATTAGTGAAGTCCGTCAAAGCCGTTTGATTACTGCTTTGAAGTCTCTAGTGTTGAATTTCGCTCCGGATGATTTTGAGTTGAGCGGAGCTTCTGAGGAGGAACTGAAACTGATGATCGCGAATTTGAACAGGAGTGATTATGCCGATTCTACGCAGCATACGATGAGAGCTGCTGCCAAGAAGTTCTATAAGGTGGAGAACGGAGGACGTGAGCATCCTGAGAAAGTCGATTTCTTCTCTGCTTCTTCAAGCCAGAAATCGACTGTAAGCCGAGAGGATATCTTCACTGAAGAGGAGTTGAAGCGGTTGTTCAGCAGTTTCATCAGCACTCGTGACCGTGCATTCACGATGGTTTTATATGAGTCTGCGGCACGTCCTGGTGAGCTTTTATCTCGTAACCTGGGCGATTTTACTTCGAATGAGAAGGGGGACTTCATCTATTTGGAGGGGATCAAGGGAACCCCTGATAGGACCAATCAACTGGTTCGTTCTGGGCGTCCTCTACGTGAGTGGATTGCTCAGCATCCTCTTGGCGGTGAGGTAGGAGATATTGATGATCCCAGTGTCCCCTTGTTTGTCAAAACCCAGCAACAGGAGTGTAAGAAGTGCGGTAATGTACCTCAACAGCACGGCGATACTAACTGTATGTACGAACCGGATTTGAGAGACAGGTGGAAGTACGATAGCTTTCTCCGCCGGTTCCAAGATGCCTGTGAAAGAGCAAGTATCCCTGAGAACAAGCGTCGGCCATACAACCTGCGGCACACCCGACTGACTGAGGTTGCGACGTTTATGGGCTACGAGCAGTTGAACAAGTTTGCAGGTTGGAAGCCAGGATCGGACAGGGCGAAGGTGTACGTCCACTTGAACAATGACGACGTCAATGAAGCTATCCGAGAAGAATACGGTTTGAGCGGTGGTGAAGACGAGGACGGAAGCGTTGAATGTTCGTTCTGTGGTGCGGAGAACAGCGATGTCTACTCAGAATGCCGTAACTGCGGAAGAGCTCTCAGCCTTGAGGATGAGTCTACGAAAGAGGAGAAACAAAACGTTCTGGAGCGATTAGCCGAACTGGAAGACAAGGGTGTATTGGAGAAGCTGGAACAGCTTGAAGACTAGACCTTGGGAAACCCGGTGTTCCTGTACTTTCCAATCCTTTCCCTCTCTTCTAATTTTGGTATGAGTCGAGTCACAGCAAGTGAAGTATTCGAGGCCGAGGAACTCTTGGAGAAAGTCGATTCCTGGAGTGAAGAGGAGATCGAGGAGTTGCCGAAGTTCTACAGGGAGAAGGCAAGAGAATATCGGGGTCTAACGAACTCTGGAGAGGGATAACACCCTTTCCAGTTATCCAATCTTTACTGAGTGATGGAGTACCGGAACTACTGGGAAGACCTAGATCTATCATCCTCTGGATTCAGTGTTGAAGAGTTTCTAAGGGAGGAACAGCAGAGTGAGGAAGAGAGGTTGGAGCAGGAATTGAAGCGGCTTGAGTCCCTGTTGGAGGAGCGTAGGGAAATTCATTCAGAGACGGTCGAGGAATTGGAGTCGAAGATTGACTGGTACTTGGAGAAGTTGGGCGATGCCTCGCGTGGATTTGGTGCCGGTGACGTAGAAGAGGAGGAACGTCTAAAGGCGAGGATTGACGAGTTTTACTCGGAGATACGGAGCGAGAAGCGTCAGCAGTGGCGTGACCGGATCGAACTGGAGATGGAGGTCCGAGAAGTTGAACAGGCACTGGAGGAGGTCAGAGATGAAGACAATCTGTGGAAACTGCTGGAGTAGAAGTCCTCGCTAAAATCAATGATACAAATAGAAGTGTACCAAAGAGTGAAGTCCTCTAAACAGTTGACTAGGGTATGGTGACGCAGTTGATCTTGAAAAGACTGGGTGAGTTCCTCAGCAAGACGGATAGGGACACTGTGGCTCACCTGCCAGCTACTGTAGGCCGTGAGGAAGAGGTCTGGGTGTATTCACTGGATAACGCGAACTACGGGTTCTTCTTCTCAGTCCACACCAAGGACGGGAAGGTCGTTGATATCCAGGCCCGGCGGATGGAGTGGATTCGCCGCCACCTCGGTTTCGACAAGTACGTTGAGCCACCGGATTTCGTAAAGGAAGCTGTTAGTGACCGTGTCGAGTTCGTTGAAGACCCGAACGCACTCGCTATCCTCGATACGGAGTGTGTCAAGTGCAACGAAGAGTACCAGGTTGATGTCACACCGAAGATCGACTTGTTGATTGACGGCAGGGTCGGTCAGAGAATGATCGAGGAGTACTGCCCGGACTGCGGCTACTCATTGACTCAGAGACAGACGTTTAACCCGCCGAAGCAGTACGAAGCCGAGTTCCACAACGAGAACGCGCCTCCGGAGCACCAGTTCGACCCGGAAGAAGTCGACATCAGTGCGTACACCTGGAAGCACGCACGGAGATAACTTCAGAAGTTGTTCCGTAGCTGGTTGTGGATTTGCTCCTTCTTCATCTCCAGATCCTTCTCTCTGGCCTTGTTTTCTGTTTCGCTCAGTGCTTCGTTGATGTTGAAGAGCTCCATCAGGAGTTGTTGCTGTTTCTTCCGCTCCATTCTCTCTGGGTCCGGGAGGTCGAGCTCGTTGACGATCTGGAGGTAGTGGTTGTTTTGCAGGTAGTCCTCCCGTTTCATCCAGCGGAGAAACCGGGTTATCTCGTGGTCGAGCGTGATTTCCTTGCCGCAGCACGGACAGGTAAACTCTGGCACCATACCTGTATCTAACAGTGTTGTTAACCAAAAGGTTAACGTCGCTATCTACTCTACACGTGTTTGATGTCGCAGTCAGGACTGTCAGCGGAAGAGCGGGATGATCTGGCCGAGTTAATCGAGGACGGCGAAGAAGAAACACGAGAGGAACAGGGTAGAGACAGGCATAAGGACGCGGAGTTCCAGTTCCGGGAGCCAGGCCACGACTTCTCCGACGTCGTCGCTATGGATCACCTGAAGCGGATGCTCGTGGACAAGGTTCAGAACCCGATAGAAGACAGGGAAGAGTACCAGCGGTACGGCATCCAAGGTTGTATCAATGGTGTGTTGCTGTACGGCCCGCCACGCACCGGGAAGAGTTTCTTGGCGGAGGGATTCGCAGGTGAAGCCGGGTACAACTATGTCAAGGTGAACGCCTCGGATATCAAAGATCCGCGTGTCGGTGTCTCCGAGAAAAATGTGAAGGCACTGGTTCAGCAGGCGGTCAAGTTCCAGCCGTGTATCGTCCAGGTGGATGAGATCGAGGGCTTGTCCGGCAGCAGGGAAGGTGAAAGCCACAGCCACAAGCAGGACCTGGTCGGCGTGTTCCTGAACGAAATGGAGGAACTGGAGGAAGAGGATGCGGTCATCATCGGCACCACGAACCATCCTGGCAGGATTGACGAGGCGTTTCTTCAGCCGGGCAGGTTCTCGGAGCAGTTCTACGTCGGGCTTCCCTCGGAACAGATGCGAATCGAGCTGATTGAGCAGGGACTGAGTCAGGCGGAGGAAGAGGTCTTGAACCTGAGTGAGATCGATGTGGACCGGGCAGCTGAGTTGACTGAGGGCTTCACCTGCGGAGACATCCTACAGGGAGCGGTTTACGAGGCGAAATTGAAGGCGTTGAAGCGGGGTGACCCGATCAACAACGAGCACCTGCTGTACGGCGTGGAGATGACTGACCGAAGCGTGGTCTCACCGGAGAAATACCGGCTCTAAACGATGGAACTGATAGACTACGTCAGGTACGAGGGCTTGCATCGCTCCGTCGAGGGTATCTGCTCCAGGTTCGATGCTGCTGGTCGGTGGGACTGTGTCCGTGTCTCTGCCGCTCTCCACTTCTACGTCAGGCACAGTGTCGAAAACAGGGAGTTCGACGGCGAGGTCAAGGATTTCAAAGAGATTCTGCACGTCGGCGGTGACTGCCGTGAGAAATCGGTGTTCCTTGCGTCCTTACTGTCTCACGTCTCCGGCGTACAGCCCCGGTTCGTGGAGATCCAGAACTCGGGTGAGGACTACGTCTTCCTCCAGGCATCTTTCCCGGACAAGTCGCCGGAAGAGGTGACAAGGGCTTTGAAACAGTTCTACCACTCGAATCTGGGTGAACCGGATGCTCCTGTGGTCTTCGAGGAGCGGGACGATGTCTTCTGGTTCTTTGCCGATGCGTTCCTCGGCACGTATCTCGGAGCTATCTCCGGGCTACAGAACACGCCGTACATGGAAGTAGAGGAGGACGGCAGCTACAGTTTCTACGGCTGCGATGTCGACTACGTCCGAGTATAGATTTTAGACCGTGTACTCTCCCCAGTTCCCCTTGTTCAATTCTACAAGCCCTCGCTCCCGCATATCCTCCAGGTGTTCACGGAACTCCCCGACATCGTAGTCCTCAATCACACCTCTCCGCTTCAATTCTAATCCGATACTGCCGGGTGTCCGGACAGGTTCGTCACCGGTCAACGTATCCAGAATCTCATCTTCAAGTTCGGCGGGATCAGTCATAATTCGTCCTCTGCGTCCTCCCAGATGTTTTGCCAGGCTTCTGCTTTCAGCTTCTGTTCGAACTCGGTGACGTCGACTCCGGCTTCCTCCAGGGTTTTCCTGGTTTCTGATTGGTCTTCCTCTAACTGTTCGAGTTCTTCCCGGAGTGATTTCAGAACAGTTAGTGACTTTTCCGCATCGTCCTGTATGAGGTCTACGTAGCGGTATCCGAGGGGGGTCAGGGCGTAGGTCTTTGAATCTTCTTCTTGTGGTCTGTAGACGAGTTCTGATGAGATCAGGCGTTCAATGTTCTTCTGTAGGCCGGAGCGTGTTATCCCGAGTTTGTCTGTGAGATGGGAGACTGGCTCGTCCTTACTGAGTTGTATGAGGACTTCGAGACGGGTCTGATTCCCGAGGGCCTGGTAGATATCCGCGAGATCTTCGATATCCTGGCTACTCAAATCACTCATTGACTCGAAGCTATACACTGTCGCTGGCTTAAAAGTGCGGCAGTTGGAGCAGTAAACTAGCTACTTTAGTTGAGCAAATAGATTGGGTCTTCTGGTTATTTAGGTCAGGTGTATTGCTGTAGGGTAGAAGCTATCCCTCCAAATTTTAAGAGTCGTGTGAACAATGGTCATTTAGAAGGATATTGATTCTGGGGGGCAATCATACGTGAAGATCCTACACACTGCGGATGTTCATCTAAAACAAGACGACTCTGAGACCGTAGAAGCCTTGAAACAAGTATTGACCAAGGCTGAAGAGCTGGAAGTCGACCTACTTACTATCGGTGGTGATCTCTTCGATTCTTCAGAAGATGCGGAAGCACTGCGTCCTGAGCTCCGTGAATTATTGAAGAATAATTCATTCGACATACTGGCTATCCCTGGTAATCACGATGAAGATGTTTATCGGGAGAACTTGCGGTTTGGCAACGATCTGGATATTCTGACTGATACACCGTACGAAATCCGAGAATTTGGTGACATAGAGATCATAGGGGTACCGTTCCAGTCTTCTATGGATGATGAACTATTCTCAGCCTTGAAGGAGAACAGCAGTGACCAGACTCAGTTGATGTTGCTGCACTGTACTTTAGATATCGGGTTTAAGTCGGGAGGGGTCGGTGAAGAGGAAGGAGAATACTTCCCGATCACTAAGGCAACACTAGCGGAACTGGATTATGATTACGTCTTAGCCGGTCACATTCATTCGACAGATCGTGAAGTACCGCTTGATAACGGAGGTACGTTCATTTACCCTGGTTCCCCGGTATCCCACTCTACAAAGGAGACCGGCCAACGCAAGACAGTTTTAATCGATACTGAGGAGGAAAGCGTTTCGAGTGTCCCTCTTAGGACTTTTTACTACGACTCTTTCTCGGAGATGGTTAGACCTGGAGAAGAAGATGAAGTCGTTAACGAGATTGAAGACTGGGTGAATCGACGAGAAGAGGATAACTGCGAGTTGACAGTCTCGGTTGACGGGTTTGTTGACCGTGATGAGAACGAATTTTACGAAGAATTAGAGAATGCAGCAGGACCAGCAGAACTAAGCGACAGTTTCAGATCAGTGAGTTCGGTTCTAGATCATCCTCTGTATCAGAGGTTTATGGAGAAGCTGGAAGAAAAAGAAGACTTGGAAGAAGATGAGGTAGTCAAAGATCGGGTAATCCAGGTCTTGTCGCAGCTACTAGCTCAAAACAAGGTGCAGGCATCATGAGATTGAATCAAGTCTATGTGCGTCAGTATGGCCCGGTTCAGAAAGATCTTGAACTGGATGGACAGATCAACGTTATTCGTGGACCGAATGAGTCCGGTAAAAGCCTGCTCGTGGAAGGCTTGCTAAAACAACTGGCAGACGGGTCAGTTCCGAATCCTGTGATCCCTGATGTGCCGGAAGGGTTCGTGGAGATATCAGATGGGGTTGAAACAGAGACTCTTCGAGATGGAGACTCATTAACCAGTTTCTGTGAAGAGAACTACAACCAAGAGGTTCGTGCAGAGGAGCTGAGAAACGTATTTGTTATCCAGAGAGGGGACTTGACGTTTGATGATGGGGACGATTTTTACTCCCATATCACGGACAAACTGACCGGTCGAAGAGTGGAGGATATCGACGAGGTCAAAGACGCTCTCATCGATGAGGGTCGACTTACATCCACTACTCACAAGCTGGCTAATGATCAAGGAAATCATAAGCCGAAAGATCAGAGGAATGATGCTAACTCTCTCAAAGATGACGTTGAGGCATATATCGAAGAAGCAGAGGAAAACGGATTAGAACAGGCGGAGAGTGAGCTATTCGCCGCAAGACAGAAAGAGGATGAATTAGAGGAGAGGGTTGAAAAGCTTGAGAAAGCTGAAACTGAGCAAAAAAAGAAGCAACGGCACGAAAATCTATCCGAAGATAAGGATGCTATAGAAGAGAATCTAGATGAGTTAGAAGGTCTTCCTGCAAGTTCTGATCTCGAAGATATCGATGATCGGCTTCAGGAGCTAAGTAATGAAGAAGGACAACAGTCCGAATTGAGAGAGCAGAAAGAAAGTAACCTTTCTCTGGCGAAGTGGTCTCTCGCGGCAGGTTTAGGTGCCTTTGTGGCATTGCTAGCTTTCGGATTCCCGGCAATAGGTATTCTGGCACCTATCATCTTCGTTGCCGGTTCAGGCTACTTTTGGAAGCAGGCCAAGGGGGTTAGCAGCGACATTGCCGAGTTGAGTGTCAAAGAAAAGAATATCCTGTCCGATGCCCGAGCAGCAGGACTTTCATTTGATAGCCGCGATGAGGTCAGGAGCGAAATATCCCGCATCGAGAAGCGTAGAAATGAGCTGGAGGATAAGAATCAGGGTAAGAAAGCGGTGTTAGAACGAGAATTCAATTTTGAGGCAGAATCTATGAATGAGGTCGTGACGAAGGCCGAAGAGAGCTTGGAGAGTCTTGAATCCAATATTGATGATTCTCTTGATGTCGACTATGACGAACAAAAATACGGGGAAGCGAAAGAAGGCTACGAAGACGCGAAGGAGAAGCGCGAAAAGTTAGAGCAGGAGCTTGAAGAGCATAGAGAGGAGCTTCAAGCTTTCCGTGATAGGGCGAAGGACTTGGATTTCAGTATCTTTGTCGGTGAACGTCTAGATCTGGAGATCCAGAATCTTGATTCTCTCCGGACACTGGTTAAGCGGTTAGACGAGTTTGTCTCTGCTATCGATGAAGATGCAGAAGCTTCGAGAGTAGCTCTTGAGATATTTGATGAGATTCAAGAGGAAGAGAAAGAGGAAACGGCAGAGCTGTTTGAGGAAGGGAGCAGGGCTACTGAGATCTTCCAGCAGATCACCGAAGAACGGTATAGTAAGGTCACCTACGACAACGAACAGAATCAGCTTGAGGTTGAGAAGTCGACTGGTGAGAGCTTTACACCTGAACAGCTGAGTGATGGTACACGTGACCAGCTTTACCTGTCTATCAGGGTTGCGCTCGGTGAGAAGATATTAGATGGGAATACCGGATTCTTTGTGATGGACGATGCTTTCCTGACCTCTGATTCCTCCCGGCTGGAAACCCAAGTAGAGGTTGTGGAGCAGTTGGCCGAGCAAGGTTGGCAGATAATCTATCTCAGTTCGAAAGAGGATGCTATCTCGGCCTTGTCCGCGAGGAGCGATAATGAAGTAATGGAACTCGCGGCTTTGGAATAAGATTACAACGTGGTGAGTTTCACGTCTCGTGTTTTGCCGTTGCTGCCGCCGTAGTGGTATTCTGCTTCAATCAAGTCGAGTAGTTCCAATTGTTTGAGGTAGTCGCTGAGCCGGCGTTTGGACAATGTGTTCTCGTTGTAGGTTTTACAGAGTTCTTCGTATCGTGTGTAGATTTCTCCGGTTCGTATCGTGTTTTCTTCGACGTCGAGTTCCTGTACTGCCTGGTAGAGCAGACGGTGGTGTTCTGTGAACTGGTTGAGGAGGTGTGCGGCGTACTTCTCGTAGGCTTTCTCCTGCACTTGCTGGACGTGGGATTCTGTGATGACTGATTCCGTGGTTTCGGCTGCGTGTTTCAGCCAGTGTAGTGCGACAGATATGTTCTGGGTAGTGGAGGTGATGTAGGTTAACGCGGCTTTCTGGAGGCTTTGGTCGACAAGTGCTTTCTGAGCTCTTTCGACGAGGACCTGGTATGCTTCTTCTGCGGTGTAGGGTTCGAAGCTGATTCTTCTGGGTTGGAGGCTGCTGTAGGTTCGTTCCTCGATTTGTGATTCGAGTCCGGTGTGGTTGGAGGAGATGAGTACTAGATCTACGCTGTTTCGTGTTTCCATCCTGGTGAGGAAGTAGAGGAGGTCGTCACCGTCGTTCAGGAGCAGGAAGTCGATGTCGTCGAGGATTATTACGGTGTGTACGGCCTTGGTTTTCTTGACAAGTTTTCTTTGTAGGTCGGAGGTGTGGTGGCCGTCGTTGACTTCTTCGTTTAGTCCTCTGAGGATCTGTTTGAGTGCCTTGTACTGTGTGTCGTGCTGGGTGCAGGGAATGTAGCATTTCCTGTCGATTTCTTCGAGTGCAAGGTGTGTGACGTGGGTTTTGCCTGTGCCGCGGGGGCCGTGGAGAAAGAGGTTCTGTGGGGCAGAGTTCTCCGAGGTCAAGGTGTTCAACTGTTTCTGCTCTTTCTGTCGGTTGTATAGGGTTTCAGGCAGGTAGTTTGGTTGCAGTGGTGTCGGGTCTTTCAGTGGTTCTGGCATAGATGATTTTCTTCGAGGAAAGGGGTTACACGGTTTTACTGGCACCCAGGTTCGGATGCCGCTTGGTTGAGAACTGCGGCCTTGCTAGTTTTAATTCAGGTCCGGAGGTTTCCGCGGAATGATCCGGATTCTTTCTTAATACCTGAGGGGTCTAACACGTACCCGTTATGAAGAACTGCGTGAGAGACGATGGCCACGAGCTTGTGAAAGAGGAGCAGAAAGCGGGCAGGTGTATTTACTGCGGTGAACGGTTGTGACTTCGGTGTCCCGGCGGTTCGATCCTACGGATTTCACGAAGAACAATCCGTCTACAGATATCAAGTCGCTGCAAGGCAGGACGACAGCTAAACCCTACACACGATCCAACTACTGGCATAGGCAACACGACCGATACGAGTGCTCTGATACTGGTCTCTCCAAGTGGATAAACGGGCAGACCTTCCAGTGCCTGAATTGTAGCAATAGCATCTGTTGGTACCGTTATCCTAGTGGAGACGGTTTGCCGGAGTGGTTCAAGAACCCTGGTAATCCGAGCAAGTGAAACGCCTCCCCTGATCCGGTTTTTGAAACTACCTGTTACAGGTTAGATGATACGAGGCGAAGCCAGCAGTGTTCCAAGAATCAACGAGCAGCGGCGGGATTCTACGTTCGGAAACATACCTGACAACGAACTACGAACCGGATGAACCGGTAGGTCGAGAGACCGAGATCAACAGGATTGCTGACGCTGTCCGGCCTTTGACGAGGAGAAAGACTCCGGAGAACCTGTTGGTGTACGGCCCGGCCGGAGTCGGGAAGACGACCTGTGTGAAGCACGTTTTCGACCGGTTAGAGACAGAGGCCGGTGCAGAATCCGTGTACATCAATGCCTGGCAGTACAACTCCCGCTCCTCACTTCTGACCGAGTTACTGATCCAGCTCGGGTATCCTGCGCCTCGGAAAGGCAAACCCGTAGATGAACTACTTTCCAAGCTTCGGGAATGGCTAGACAAAAACCGTGGAGTAGCTGTAGCCATCGACGAGTTCGACCAGCTAGAGGAGAAGACGGAGATCATCTACGACCTGCAAATGCTGAATCAGGAAGCGGAGAACTCGCTTGGCCTCGTGATGGTTTCCAACCGGCCTCCCTCCAAGGTCCACCTGGATCCACGGAGCCAATCACGGTTGAACTGCCAGACACTCCAGTTCAACTCCTACAACGCACCGCAGCTCGAAAAGATACTGTCGAAACGGGTAGAGCAAGCATTCAAGCCCGGAACCGTACCCGACGACGTCCTCGAAGAGATCGCGGAACGGGTGGCAGAGAACAGCGGGGACTGTCGAGAAGCACTGGAGAAACTATTGAGGGGTGGGCGGGAAGCGGATCAAGATGGATTGTCAGAGCTTCGGTTAGATTCGAGTAAATGAATACTAGAAGTCTTTGAACCGGTTTTCGCGTTGTTCTACGTCTTTGAGTAGGTAGTCTTCTGCTTCTTCCGCAAACCTGTGGATAGAAGACGAGAGTGAAGAGTCTCGTTGCCAGTTTCTCACCATCTCCAATTCGTCTTCTTTCATATCCACGCCCATACTTGGTGTCGTCAGAGGATCTGAGGAGAGCCCGGTGAGGATCTCGTTTTTGACGGTTTCAGAGCTGTTGATGTCGTCAACTCCTTCTGTGATGATTATGAGGTAGATCTCTTCGATGTCTTCTGTGACTGGGTACTGTCTAACGTACCAGATGATATGCATCAGCTCGTCCTCGGAACAGTCCGGTATCTCTTGTGTGAGTCTTTCTGCGAGGTCTGCTGTAGGGAAGCAACGGGTTAGGGCAGAGAATCCTATTGGGTTGTAGTAGTCGGCGTCGAGGATACGGCTGGCGACTTCATCTACGGCATTACTGTACCCCTCGGCCTGTGTCATCCTTTCGGTATCTACATCTATGTGAGCCGGAAGGATCGAGGTTCCTGTGTGCCCGTTTTCCAGTCGCTGGAGGCAGAAGTCGACGAACTGTTCCGGGTCTCGTTCAGCGACTTCTTCGATTGCGAGCTTAAGGCCGTGAGGTTCATTGGCAAAGTTTTCTCTGTCTTCTGCGTAGTCCAGTACCTCTTTTAGAATATCCTCGCCCACTTCTTGTGAATCGTCTTTGTGTAATGGAAGGGGCTGGAGTACGGCTTTGATCGACCGAGGTTCAAGTGATTCTGCGCCTTGCAGAAGGGTGAGGAGGACGTTTTCTGTCCATTCTTGGTGGTCTTCCCAGTATCCGTGTACTACTTGACTGAGGCCGGACACAAGTTCTGGAGGTATCTCGGATCTATCTTCCAGTAGTTCGTTGACGTTTTCTTTGGCGAAGTCCAGGTCTTGGGTGGCTAAGGCACTGAGTCCTGCGGATATCAGGTTGAACCTCTCTTCTTCGGTGTACTGTTCTACAAGTTCTTTTCCCTTCTCTGGGTCAGTGGAGCAGATCCCCACGAGGATCTGTGGTTTACACGAATCGAGCCCTTGGGCATCGGCTTCGAGAAGTTTTTCTCCATATTCAGGTCGCTCGTCTGCCAGGACTCTGAAGAACTGGTGGAAGGATGTGTTCGTGAGCTCTGAGACGATATTTGAGAAGTCGGATGGTTCGAGTTCTTCTTCGTCCAGGTCTTCCGCGAAACTACGGATCTCGGCTTCCCGTTCTTCCATCTTCGTAGGAGGGTTGTACCTCATATTCTGGAGTAGCCGGAATCTCTCGTTCTCCGCTAACGCCTCTTCGAGTTCTTGGACTTCGGATTCGATGCCGAGTTCTTTTGCGTTTTCGCGGTCAGCTAACTTGCTCAGGGTATCGATACACTGCAAGTCTTGGTCCTGTGAGACGTATTCTGAGGCGAATTCGAGAATCCGGACTAGTTCGTCGTTGCTGATAACTTCTTGATGTTTGCCGTGGTGTCTGGCCTGTGAGTTCTCGAAGCTCACCAGTTTCTTCGCAGCCTTTCTCCTTAATTCGGGGTGAGGGTCTTCCCAGATAATCTCGATAAGATGTTCGACGGCTTGCTTCCGTAGCTCAATCCGTGGTTCCGTCATTCGTAGGTCTCCTTGCCAAGACCGCATCTTGGAGTGATCGACCGGATCAACGGAGAAGTCGTGTATCTCTATCTTAGAGGTTTCACCTATGATGTCAAGGAGGTCAAGCCGGAGCTCTTTCTCGATTTCTTCGTTGAGAAAGTTTTCCCCGATCACTTTCAAGATCTTTTGCTGTGCGGCAGGTGATCTACGGAGACCGGGTCGCATCGCCTGCTTGAGCTTCTGTTCTACGCTTTCGGTTCGAAGCTGTGACTGTGATGGATAGTCTACTGCGATCCGGAGCAACCAGACTGCCGCCTCTTCCGGTTCCCCCTGTAGAGCGTTGGAAAGTAGGTCGATAGATTCGATTATGAAGTCTCCGGCTGGGGATGCCGTGTACATCGAACTCCTAATTAACGGTTCGTCTTCCTGGTCCTCCGGCAGTTCTTCCCGGAACGATTTTTTGAATAGTTCGATAGCGTGGTGTGGATACACTGAGCCCAGAACCTTGAATCTGCGAAGGAGTTTCACCCTTTCTGCGAAGCCATATTCACTTAGCTGCTCTAATTCTGAATCCAAGGCCTCTCGAATGGTTCTCCGAGCGTCCCTACAGTCGTATCGTCGATGGATTACAGCTAACTGGTTGATCTGGTTCTTCCCTGTGAACTCGCTGAAATTCTCGTAGATTTTGTCTTTATAGTCTCGTGGAGAATCCGAGAAGAAACTGTCATAGACTATGTATTCTTGTAGCGCATCCGGTTGGATGGTAAGGGTTCCACCGCGTTCGGTAACCATTCCGATGTGCTCAGTCAGCGTTTCTCGAAGGTTTTCCTCCGTTGTACTGTCGATGTTTAGTACATCTCGGAATCGCTGTATCTGCTCATCGTTGTTAGTATCGAGTTCTCCAACTGCTGCAAGGTATTTTACGTAGGTTTCCAGGTCTTGCGAGTCTCCAACGGTATCCAGTCGCTGGATATCTTTGAGGACGTCCTCGAATACCTCCTCTAACACTTCATCCTGCGCCATAGAGTCGGCTTGTTCTCCTCTAGAGCGTTGTTCAGCGAGGAGATGTGCGTAGAGAGGGATGCCTTCACTGATCGCTGTAATCCGCTCAAGCGTAGATGGATCAGTGATTCCATAGTACTCCTGCAAGACTTGATGTACGTCGTCAGTATCTAGCCTAGGGAGCTCGACTATGTCTGTTTCAACACCTCTTAGCCGGTTTCCGTGGCTTTGTAATGTAGAGGTGAAGTGTGATCTCTCCGCGAAAATCAGTTTGAGTCGGGGCTGATGCTGATCCACCAGGTCGAATAAACGCCTTATCTGACCCGTATTTCGCGCATCGTCAACGAAAAGAATTGTATTTCGTTCCTCCAGGTCGAGGTCTTCAAGACCATCGTCGATGTTTCCGGCGTCGATATCTGTCCAGTAAACTTGCCAGTTCGGGTGTTCAGTTTCTAAAAGTAGACTACCTTCGACCGCGAGACGTGTCTTCCCGATTCCAGCACGTCCAGCGAGTATGAGTACGTCTTCATCGGCTTCTGCAAAGTCTCGGACTTTGTCCAGTTCCTCTTCACGTCCGAAGAGGGGGAGATCATATCGGTTGGCGGGGTCCTCACCATCGAGTTCCTTCTCAAATCTCTGGTGGATCGGTTGAAAAATATCGTACCCTTTGTCTGTTGGAATCCTTGCCTCGATCTCTTGGATCCCACGCAGGATCTCTTCCTGGCCTTCGTCCAGATCCTCGGAGTACTGGTGGATCCGCTGTAAATAAATCGTGCGTAGCTTGTTACCTATCTCCTGATCCTGGCTAATTTCAATCTCCAACTTATTCAGAAACTCTAGAATTAGTTCTTCTGGAGGTGCTTCTACTTCTTCACCAAGCAGATCGTCTTCGAATGAACTGGCGATGTCTTCAGGCGTGATCAAATTGTTTCCGTCGTCGAACTCTTCTACAAGCTCGATAACCTCGTCTTTCTGGAAAATATGTATGAAAACGTCGGAGTCCAGTCCCTCGTGGTTCTCGGCTACCTGAGATGCCGCGTTCTCGACCGCTTCGTTCAGGAAGTGCATCTGTTTTCCTTTACTGTAGACATAGTTCGCCGTGGAGGAAGCGAGGATACTTGCTCCGATAGAGACTGGTTCAACCATAGTCGGGGGTATGGATGTGAGTGATTTAACAGTGGGGCTCAGTCGGGTTTACCCTCACAGGTTGGATCAGTATGTAGCTAGTAGCGTGTATCAGGCCGAAAGACTGCTTGCCCGGTGTTTCAAGGAGGTGCGCGATAATACTAAGTTGACGAAGAGACCGGCCAGCTACCGGGAATACAGCAAAGTCCAAGACGGCGACGTGGTCTGAAATACAGAGAGAATACGTGTCGTCTGAAGACGGTCAAAATGCCGTTTTCAGGCCACGAAACATATCAACGTCTTGGTAAGGACGAGAGCCCGGGTTCAAATCCCGGCCTAGGCTTGCGCGTCCTATTCTCAGGAGGTTTACCGTCTTTACCGTGATCCACAACGTTCAGTGTTGAAAGGCTACCCGACAGTGCTGGCCGGTCGGAACGGCAACTTCCAGTGGGTCGATGTGAGCAGAATCGCGTGAACGACGAGCCGTCTAATGGTCACAATCGCGTCAGAAATCAAAACTCCGGGATAGCGGTTCAAAACCGACAAGCGACTTGCTCCCGGTTTTACTGGCCGTGATAGCGGATCAAAACCTCGGTCCAGAGTCCGCAAGTAATGCCAAATCGGAGTTTTGAAAACCGATCGGGGTCGGGTTCACCATCGCCACGATGCTCTCGAGCTATAGCAGACGTTAGAAATAATTGCTCACTTTTGGAAGCGAAAGTTGATCGAGAGAAGTATCGATCGCGGTGGTCAGTTGCTCAAGCGAGTCGAAGAACCGGTTGCTGAGGGCGTTTTGGAGTTGTCGCCAGCACTCTTCGACAGGGTTGAGTTCCGGCGAATACGCTGGCAACGTGACGAAGGCGAGGTCGTCACGGGCCGCCAGGTCCGTGACGGCCGACGCCTGGAAGTACGGCGCTCCGTCCAGCACGACGATCAAGTCTTCTTCGAATTCTTCGCATAATGCGAGAATGAAATGTTTTGCGTGATCGGCGGTGACGTATTCGGTAAATCGGGAGAAAAAGCAGTCACCGTTTTCGGTGACTGCGCCAAGTAGACACGTCCAGTCTCGTTGGCCTGACAGTTCGACGGTCGGCCGCGCGCCGCGCGGAAACCACGCGGCACGCGGCTCGACCTGCACCGATTTCTTGGTTTGGTCGATGCAGACTACTTTGGCGTCCATCTCCGCTCGCTTTTTTTGATCTCGTCGTGGAACTCCGCTTTGTCGGATTCCTCGGCTTCGGCGGCTGTACGACGCGGTTTTTGATAACTCAATCCAGCTTCTTTCAGCAACCGCCGACAACTCGGATAGGAGTACTCGACGCCGTAGGATTCTTCGAGAAACTCCTGAACGAGCGCCGGCGTCCACGCCGGCGCGTCGATCTCGACTTCTTCGGGTGGTTCGTGAACGGCCTGTTCGAACTCTTCTTGCTGTGATTCTGAAAGCTTTCGTTTTCTCCCGGATCGATGAGCATCAGAGACGGCTTGCTCAAGCGGTTCGTCCGTATCAAGTCGCATCAGCCAGCTGTAGATCGTTCTTCGACCGGTGTCGTGCCACTCTGCGAGTTCGGTCTGCGTCACGCCGTTCTTGTACGCGATCGCCGCTAACAACCGTTGTGTCGGCTTGTTTCCCTCAACCTTGTCGAGGGCGTCTTGGAGTTCTTCGACGGAGATCTCGTCGAGATGGTCCATTAATCACAGTAACAATCTCTGAGCGGAAAGTTCTAACGGATACTATAGCTCGCCGCACTAATCGTCGGACGACACGGTGAATCTGGTTCGGCGGGTTCCCGTCCCACGCTGAACTCTCTCGGACAGGTTCGACGGCCAGGATGAGTGGGATGTTCAGCCCAACAATCGACAGGGTAGCGAATTTGAAAGCTCGCTCTTCATGATTGAGTCCGCTGACCATCGCCATTCCCTCGACATCGCCATAGTACGGGACGGTTGTGATGTCGATCGCAGCTGTCACGGGCCGACGGAACGATGCTTCGGATTCGATGACCGAGAGCAGCCGATCGGCCACTGCATCGAATCCATCGATAAGTTCCTCTGGCGAAAACTGTTTGATCGTTCTAAGATGCGTATCGCCGTGTGGACTGCTGTCCGAGCCGTGTCGATACTGAAATCGAGCCGCTCCTTGCGGTGTCCCGCAGTTAACCATTCCCATGAACGTCTGCAATTCGAAGAACTGCGTGTCTTCGTAGGTCGTGTTCGCAGCGCGACCGGAATCAAACTCATCGAAGCCGTGATCACGAGTGAGTCGAGTCGTCCGGTAGATTTGCTTGTCGGAGAATTCACACCCAGCCGTCTCATCATCAGTGGAGGGGTCCACTTCGTCGACGATCTCTGCTTTCGGCCGGACAGCGGGAGCTGAAAACCCGCGGTCGTGAGATTGTTTAATGACGAAGTGCGAAGCAATCTGGACAAACTCCCGAACGCCGTCGTCGAAGCGTTTCCGCCACGTTCGGGACAACACGGATTCATCGGGGATGTGTTCCAAATCGAGTGGCTCGGCGAGTTCTTGGTACCGAGCCAGCGCTCGATAGCTCTCACCTGTGGCCTCTCGGTAGATGAGGAGCCGAACCATTCCGAGAAAGGAGTGTGGAGCAGGATGCCACTCTGGATAGCTATCGTCGAGATATTCCGTCTGGATTGAACTATCTGCAACGCTCAATAGCAGGGAGTCACCTTCTCGCAACTGTTCAGTGATTTCGATTCCTGTGTTGTAGGCGTCGGTCATCCGGCAGGCACGGTCAGAAAGCGGGTCCAGTGACTCCGCCATTAATTCTCGATGAGATTGGTTCGACAAAAGTGGCCGCGGAAACGTCTGTTCTGTGGCGCTACCCGCGGATTTAGATACTGCTCGTCTACACGACGATCTCGGACTACTAGAAAATCGAATGTTACTATTACTCCCACTGTTATCAATAATAGCTAATTAGACATAGAGTATTAATACCTTCATCTCGGAACTTCTGATATGAGCTATCGGAAGGTGAATTACGAGGACGTCGAACAGGTTTCAGATGCGAAACACTTCCTGAGTGAACCGCTCGGCTGTCGACAGGTCGGCGTAACCTTTTCCCGATGTCCACCAGGGTGGAACAGCGAACCACACGACCACGTCGATGACGAGCACGAGGAAGTCTACGTGTTGGTCAGTGGGACTGCCGAAGTTCGAGTTGATCAAGAATCGGTTCCTGTTGAAGAAGGAGATGCTGTCTGGATTGCGCCCGAGGCAACGAGGCAGATCAGGAACGGTGAGGACGAAAGTGCCTTCGTCCTGATTAGCGCCCCCGAATTCGATTCCTCCGGGAGTTCAGATGATGCTTGGAACCTCACTGGATTCCAGGGATAGATTCGGACGATAGATATCTGATACTCGGCTATCTCTACGCTTGAGGCCCTCTCCTAACGGTATCTCTCACCCGTTACTCCTGAATACACGAGCCAACCAGGAGGTCACCTGCTTCCGTGACGTGGTCTCCTCGTTGTCGAGCTCCCAGCTGGCAGCACTCGCAGCGTCCGCGAGAGCGAAATACTCCCAGTGCTGCTGAGGAAGGTAATCTGGACGGTCAGGAGCCTCTCCGACCAGAACGTGTCTCTCGGTCGTGACCCGGCTAGAGAGGTGCCGGAAGTTCGAGGTGGTCGGCGCTACTTGGAAGTCTCGACGAATGAGGTGCTTGGCACTAAAGGCGTGAGCGGCGCAGGAATCGATCGAGACGAGACCGACGTTCTGCGCCCATCGGCGTGCATCGACCACAACCGCCTGTGGCTCACGAACCTGCCGAAGCGCCGCAAGCTCGAACGCGAGCGTCATGGTGTCGGTGGTCATCGATTAGAAGAGGACGGCACCACCCCATCCGATGAGTAGCGAGAAACCGATGGCAGCTGCTGCCTGCCGGAGCAGCATCCGACCGGCGTACCTCGGGGAGAGCTCCTTCGCGACCGTAATCGCCGTCACCAGGCACGGAAGTAGCACCCCGGCTAGGTAGACGGCGGTCAGTACCTGTATGGGGCTCATTGCGGACAGCGTCGCACTGAGGCCATCCGACTGTAACAGGAGCAGACCGTCCTTCCGGATCGACCCCATCACGACGACAAGTGCTGTCTTACCGGGGAGGTTGAACAGTCCCATCACTGGTCCGAGAGCCTCACCCATCACATCCAGGACTCCAAAGTAGTCCAGCAGTGATGCGACGAGGACGATCCCGGCGAAGACAGGGAGCGCCTTCAGGAAGAAACTCCGAACCACGGTTCTGGTCTCGCGCCACACAGACTGCCAGTTGGGCCACTGGAGGAACGCACGATTCTCGGTGGCGAGTGACGCCGTTCGAGCACGCTCGGGTGCAATCAGGCGCGCATAGACGAGTGTCGTAACCGTGAGAATCCCGACGTACGGGAGAACGAGCCATGGCATCTCGACGGCTGCGAACACAGCGAGCGTCGCTGGGAACTGGTACGAGCAGGCCGAGCCAAACCCAATCGCCGAGACGGTCGTCCGCCGCGTACAGTCCGAACATCCCCGAGTGCTGGTGACCGCCGGGACGTTACAACCGAATCCCATGACCACTCGAACGAGATCCCGGCCGGTGAGGCCCACGCGCCGAAGGTATGGGTGGAGTGACGCCGTGATTCGCGTGACGAGCCCGCTCTTCTTGTAGACGGCCATGAAGACCGCAAAGATGAGAATCGTCGGGCCAGCCCAGACGAACAGGAACGGCCCCATCGAGAGCAGGCCGTAGTCCCCACCCAACACTGCAGCGAGGGGTCCTGGAAGATCGTTGGCCCACTGGACTGCGGGTTCCAAGAGGGAACTCACTCGGGGAGAGAGTTCGGCAGCCACAGCGTTTGCGAAGTGAACTGCGACCGCGGCTGGCAACAGGAGCAAGACGATACTGACGAACGGGCCGAGAAGCGGATGTTCGATAATCGTCTCCGGCGGGTCGAGATGAATCCCTGTCTGTCGGTGAACCCGTCCCGGGAACTCGTCGGCGTCGCGGAGCGCGTTGACGAGCTGCTTGTGGTCGGTTCCGTCGATTGCAGTGCCGCCGCCGTCGGTTGCGACGCGGGAGACGTTTCGCGCGTCCACTGGAGCGAGCGGAACTCCGAGATCGTCGGCGAGCGCGTTCAGTTCACTGCGTGCTTCGGTCGGGTTCTCCACTTTGTCCCAGAACGTCACTGCGATGGCACCGACCTTTCCCTGCACCAGCGGCAGCAAATCTTCGAGATCGTCGTCGATGTTCGTCGCGCGAACGACGAGTAACACGGTCTCGGTTGCTTCGACGGCGCTGATCGCCGTTCGGGTGGTCTCGGTGTCCGTCCCGAGCAGGATACCAGGTGTGTCGACGAAGACGAACTCCTCGGACTCGTATCGCTCGATATCGACGGTCGTTCCGCGGAAGTTCCCAGTCGTCGGCGTCGTCCCGGAGAGGCCAGCGACGAGTTCCGATTTCCCGACGCTCTCTTTCCCGACGACCACGACGGTTTCCTTTCCGTCGTCGTCCGTCGATGGGACGTTACCTGTGAGGCCCGGTGTGTCAGTCATATTTTTTGAACCCCATCTTCGGAGCCAGTTCTCGAAACGATTGCCGGCAGAGCCAGATGTCGTACTTACCGACGAGGCCCTGTTCGCGTCCCGTCATCCGGCAGACGTGTCGGTCGTCGTCTCTCGAATCGTTTGACTGCTCGGTTCCACTGTCTTTCTGGGGAGTCTCTCGTGTCATGATTAGCAGTCGCACATATCGGGTTCGCAGCAGGACAAATCCTCGAGAAACATGCTCTTCTCACGGTACTCGTCGAGGGGAGTGCGGTCGACGTCGAGTCTGGAGGCGATTTCGTCAGCCACGACAGCGAAGCGCTGCCTGAACTTGTAGATGAAGCAGAACTGCTGGCCGTTGTGCGTGACCTGTGGACCGGCGAGAAACAGGCCAGGACTGATGGTCGACTCGTCTTGGTCGGTCAGCCGGGGCTGGCCATTCTCGAACTCGAAGTGTTCGTCGACGAGGCCGAGTCCGCTCTCGAATCCAGTCGCGAGCACTGGCCGATTCCGTGTCCTAAACGACGCGCCGTCGGTCACGATTACGTCGAACGTCCCCTCCTCGACGTCGACGCGCTCGACTCGGATTCCGTCTTCGAGAGCGATCGGTGCGTCGTGTTCGAGGGCTTCCCGCAGCCGCTGGCTGGTATACGGAGAGAGTACTTCGCTCGGATCTGGTCCCCGGAACTGCCACGGCCCGTCCTCGTCGACGACGAGCACTTCGTGACCCAGGTCGGCGAGTGCGAGTGCCGCGTCGATACCGCTCTCGTACCCGCCGACGATGACGATGGGGTCCTCGACACACTCGCTGGCGAACGCGCTCCAGGACTCCACTCGGGAGTTGTGGACGCAGTGGCTCGCACCGGGGAACGCATCGTCGTTTGGTTGCCCGAACTGTCCGGCCGCCCAGATGACGAACCTGCTCTGGATGACGCCAGTAGACGTGTGGAGTATGAATCCGTCGTCGTGTCGTTGTACCGATTCCACCTTGACACCGGTCCGGACGGGTAAGTCGTGAAACTCGACGACTCCCTGGAGATATTCGGCGTACTCTCCGCCGGTCGGGTGTTCACGGTCGAGTGCAAATGCGGGTGAGGTGTCAGTGGTGACAGCGTTGAGGTCGCGGCAGCCGAAGCTGTTGCTGGGAAACGATGGCGTGATGAGGCGCATTTCTTCTGGCCACTGTTGGAACGACGCCCCGACTTCGCCTCGCTCGAGGATGGCGTAGGAGTCGAGACCCAGATCCGCGAGGACGGCCCCAAGACCGACGCCTGCGGCACCTGCCCCGACAATCGCTACGTCGAGCGACTCGTGTTTACGGGCTTCTTCGAATGTCACTGTTAACAACATAGGGTAGTAGATAGCCAATTATAAATAATATACGCTCTAGCCTTAATAACAGATGAGTCGAGAGACTATTCCTGTCACCGTGCTGAGCGGCAACCTCGGCGCGGGCAAGACGACCGTGCTGAACAACCTCCTGAACACGCGAACCGACCTGGACGTCGCGGTCCTCGTCAACGACATGGGCGAGGTGAACGTCGACGCCGAGCGCGTCGCCGAACACTCGGACATCTCGGAAGACGACGAGGACCTGATCGAACTGTCGAACGGCTGTATCTGCTGTGAGCTACGCGGCGACCTGCTGGACGCGCTCGCGAAGCTCGCACAAGCTCGCGAGTTCGACTACCTGGTCATCGAATCGACCGGCGTCGCCGAACCGTTGCCCGTCGCCCAGACGCTCACCATGGGATTCGACCAGGGCGACCTCGACCCCACGGAGTTCTACGAGGAGACCGGCATCGAGGTGATGGATTACTATGACCTCGACACCACGGTCACCGTCGTCGACGCCCACCAGTTCTGGACGACGTTCGACTCGAAGGAATCGCTGATGGACGGCGACACCGAGAAGGACCTTGGAAGCCTCTTGGTCGAACAGATCGAGTTCTGCGACGTCCTCCTGTTGAACAAGTGTGACCTTGTCGACGAGGAGACGCTCGACGAGATCGAAGCGATGATCGAAGTGCTGCAACCGCGCGCGGAGATCATCCGAACCGAACACGGCGCCGTCGATCCGGAGGCAATCGTCGATACCGGTCGGTTCGATTTCGAAGCAGCGAGTCAGTCCACGGGCTGGATGCAAGAACTGCAGGAACCACACGAGTCTGCCGAGGAGGAACACGGCGTCACCTCGTTCGTTTTCGAATCTCGCCGACCGTTCCACCCCGAACGATTCGCCGAGTTGCTGGACGAGTTTCCGACGAATGTGGTCCGGTCGAAGGGCCACTTCTGGCTCGCGGGACGTGAAGATATGGCACTCGGGATAGATGCTGCTGGCCAATCTATCCGAATTGCACCCGCGGGCGGATGGATTGCGGCGCTTCCGACTGAAGAGCGTGAGGCCTACTTCGAGGCCAATCCCCAGCTAGAGGAGGTGTGGGACGAGGAGTGGGGTGACAGAGGAACCCGACTCGTTCTTATCGGTACCGACATGGACCACGACGCGCTCCGAACGGATCTCGATGCAGCTACACTGACCGACGAAGAGATGGACGCCGACTGGAATGCGTTCGAAGACCGTTTCCCGACATTCGACCTCGAAGCAGCGGACGAACAGACGGAAGCGACAGATGCTGACGACCCGGAAGAAGTGGGGTTGGCTGATTGACCATGCCGAGCAAACGAAGCCTATTCCAGCAGTCCGTCGCAAAGTCTGCCTCCCGTGAGACGCGCCGAGAGGCGGTCAGTGAGCTGAGACGGATAGGTGCCGTCGATCAACTCAGCACACTCACGCAGACCAACGGCATCGCTGGCCCCCTCCGGCGGGCGGCTGTTAGGGAACTCAAAGAACTCCGCGCGACGGAAGCGCTCGAAACGATTTCCGAGAACACTGCGGTCGACCCCGCCATCAGAGAGCAAGCACAGCTATGAGTTCCGGATCGAATACCGCACCGACAGAGACTCCACTCGAGAATGATACTCGCCACGTGGATCGTCAGCGAATCGGGTTCGTTGGACCCGAAGGCGCTGGCAAAACGACCGTCGCCACGATGGTCGCGAATCGACTCTCCGAGCGGACCGACGTCGCAACCGTCGGGGAAGCCGCGACGTTTTTCGAACAGCCATCGGCCTCGCCTGAGAACGTCGGCCCGTTGGGCGTCCACTGGACAGTCGTCGATCACTCCCCGGGAACGGATTCTCTCGAAACTGCCGGTGAGGCACTCGATACTGTCTTCCTCGTTGTGACGCCCGTGATGCTGGACTGTGTGGCTGCCTACGAGCGCGTGATAGACCAGCTCGACTCCGACGTGTTTCTCGTCGTCAATCGCTTCGAGGAGCGCTACCGTGACAGACTCAGAGATCTCGACGGACCCGAACTCGCGGAATACTTCTACGAAGACACCACCCTCGCAGCGGCGATATCTGATGAAACGGTTCCAAAGTTAGAAGAGTGGACGACTGAGGCGATACTGTTGGAGTCGCTCCAGCCCGAACGGCTTGACATCGCCGAAGCGATGGCGGCCCTCGACCGTGGTCACCGATCGATTGTCAATGTCGAGGTTGAGAGTGACGCATCGGCTCTAGCAGTGGCTCGATCGTTCCGCGAAAAAGGCTACGCTGCAGACTTCTTCCGGTGTAACTGCCGCTGTCACGACGGACACGTCCTCGCCCGTGCGCGACCACCTAGGACCTGACTCCGTTTGCCTATATCCTCTCCTCGATTTCTTTTCCTACTGCGTTGTCTGTCCAACGAACAGTCGAATCATTGGTCGAGGCCCACTCTCGATCAGACTATGCGGGCGTATTAATCTCGTGGCAATTATTAACAACTCTTATTACTATCCGAGCTAGGATTGCTAATCACGATGCAACAGACGCTTTCACGACGCCAGTTACTCGGTGGCGTCGCAGGTGGTGCCGTAGCGATGACCGCCGGTTGCCAGTCAATCGGCGCTGAAACCGGCGGCGGCTCGAAGACGGTCGCGTTGAGCCAATCCCTTACCAGTGGAGACTGGTCGATGTACGGTGGTGCGGCGCCGTACTATTCACCGATGCACGAGACATTGACGGCCTCATCACACAACTTCTCGGAGATAGAGCCGTGGCTCGCAACGGAGTGGGAGACGGTCGATGACACGACATGGGAGTTCAGACTTCGTGATGACGTGACGTTCCACAACGGGGAGGATTTCACTGCGGACGCCGTCGCTCAATCGCTGTCGGCGCTGCTCGCGGACCGGCCGCTCGGGTGGGCGAAGGTAACCGATGAGAGTTTTACCGCACTGGATGACCGAACGCTCCAGATCGAGACCGTCGCACGGTTCGGGGCGCTCGCCGGGACACTGAGCCATCCGCTGTTCGGTATCCAACATCCAAGTAGTTACGAGCGCCCTATCGGCACTGGACCGTTCGAGGCCGAAGCGGTTGACGCAGACAGCCCACTAGAGACTGTTCGCTTCAGGGACTACTGGGGTGACGAACCGCAACTGGAAGAGCTCACTTTCGAGGGAATCTCCGATCCGACGACGCGGTCGACAAGCCTCCAATCCGGCGACATCGATGCGTCGTTCGAGATCCCTCGGCAGGACTACGAACTACTCTCTGCGAACGAGGATATCCAGGTTCGCACGAAGCGTGAGCCACGTGCCGGATCTGCGATGGTCAACCTTTACAACTCGCCGACTGACGACGCTGACCTCCGTAGAGCGCTCAACTACGCCGTCGACCAGCAGGCCATCGTCGAGTCCATCCTGAGTGGAATCGGTGCACCGGCGAAAGGCCCGTACCCGCCGATGATTCCGTGGTCGGCACACGACGATCTCCCTGCGTACGGACCGAACTTAGAGCGTGCTCGTGAACTGGTCGAGCAATCGGCATACGACGGCGAAGACGTGGCGCTGCACGTGAGTAGCGACACACCGCATATGCAACTCATCGCGACACGGATGCAGGAGCGTTTCGCCGAGATCGGCGTCTCAAGTACGGTCCGCCAGTTCGGTCGCGGCTCGTTCTACACAACAGAGCAGAAAGCCAACTCGAACCTCACACTGATCGAACTGGGATCGATCAACGGGGCCGCGGACTACCTCGTTCGTCTGCAATTCCACTCCGAAGGCGGCGATAACGCTGCACTCCACGAGTCGGAGGGGACTGGACTGTACAACCTTGGGCCGGATGTGGACGACCTCATCGAAACGGGTGACCGGGCACTGGACGAGGAGACGAAACACGAGGCCTACCGCGAGGTACAGCAGCGCGTCATGGAAGAGGGCGTACTCGTCCCGATATACTATAAGGAGTATGTGTTCGGCCAGCGTGCGAACACGACGGGCCCACAGATGCACGCCGTCCCCCACATGACTCGGTGGACGGAGTTCGCAAACGAGTAGCGGATGCACTGGCAGTATCTCTTCCGCCGGTTGACGCTGACGGCGGTCACCCTAGTGCTGGTCAGCGCTGTCACGTACAGCCTCATCGGCATCGCGCCAGGGGATCCGGCAGAGCTAGTACTGCAAAAACAGCTTGGCCAATCGCCGACGACCGAACAAATCGAAACGTTCCGTGCGAAGCACGGCTTAGACGAGCCGATACACTGGCAGTATCTCCACTGGTTTGGTGACCTCCTGAAGGGGGATTTGGGCCAGTCGTACTACCACGAGCGGTCGGTGAGCGAACTGCTCATGGATCGGCTCCCGGTAACAGTCAAACTAGCTGCTGGGGGGCTCGCGGTGTCGCTCGCCGTATCTCTCCCGACGGGTATCCTCAGTGCCCGCCGCCCACAGGGACTCGCCGACCATCTGAGCCAGACCATCGCACTTCTCGGCGTCGCGATGCCGAACTTTTGGCTCGGTTACCTCCTGATATTTGCCTTCTCTTTGAAGCTCGGACTGACGCCCGTCTACGGTAGCGGGACACTCGCCCATCTCGTCCTCCCCTCGATTACCCTCGGGACTGGACTCGCAGCCGTCCAGACCCGGTTGCTCCGTGCGACGCTTCAGGACACGCTCGGCGCGGAATTCGTTACTGCCGCGCGGACTCGCGGTCTGCGCGAATGGCTCGTCGTCGGCAAGCACGCGCTTCGAAACGCGCTGTTACCATTACTCACCGTGGTCGGCCTCCAGTTGGGATTCGTCCTCAACGGCGCCGTCGTCGTCGAAGTAGTCTTCCAACGACCCGGACTCGGCACCTTACTGGTGGATGCGATCTTCGACCGGAACTACCCCGTCGTCCAAGGCGTGACGCTGCTCGCCGGAGTCCTGTTCGTGTCGGTCAACACCGTGACTGACCTCGCGTATGGGCTGATTGACCCACGAATCGACGTTGGGGGTGACCCAGCGTGAGTTTCTTCACAGGGGCTGGTGACGAGACGTCGTCTCGCTCACGTACACGCCGGTTACGACGGGCGCTTCGGAAGCCACAGACGGCTGTTGGCGCGCTGCTCGTGATGACGCTTACCGCCGTCGCACTGCTGGGTCCGGAACTGCTCGCGACCGACCCACTGGCACAGGACCTCACGAGTCGACTGCAATCTCCCTCGCCAGCGCACCCGTTCGGAACCGATCGACTCGGTCGGGACGTGTTCTCCCGTGTCGTCCACGGAGCGCGGTTCTCATTGGGTATCGCTATCACCGTCACAGGCGTCAGGTTTCTCATCGGCGTCGGTATCGGGCTCGTGGCCGGTTATAACGGGGAGTGGATCGACGAACTCATGATGCGGTTCGTCGACCTTCTGTTCGCGTTTCCCGGCATCGTCCTGGCACTGGTCATCGCCGGTATCGCTGGTCCCAGTCTCACGAACGTGTTGCTCGCACTGGCGGTCGTCGGCTGGGGGACCTACGCACGGGTCGTCCGGTCGGAGGTACTGTCCGTTCGCGAGCGTGACTACGTTGCGGCCGCTCGTCTGTCCGGAACGCCCCGCCACCGCGTCGTCCTTGAGCACGTCCTGCCGAACGTGCTCGGCCCGACAATCGTCCTCGCGGCCCTGGACGTGGGAACGGTCGTCCTCGCGACGGCGGGGCTATCTTTCCTCGGGCTCGGCGCACAGCCGCCGACACCCGAATGGGGGACCATGATCGCCTCCGGCCGCCACTACCTGCAGACTGCGTGGTGGCTCGTGAACGTTCCTGGAATTGCAATTGTGCTAACAGTACTAGGATTCACGCTTCTGGGCGATGGGCTCCGCGACGCCCTCGACCCGGACGGAAGAACAAAAAGGGGACGTTGATACGATGGCACGACTCGACATCACCAATCTGACAATCACGTACAGTAGTGATAGCCGCCAGCAAACCGCTGTCGATGATGCGAACCTCACGGTCGAACGTGGGGACCTCGTCGCGCTCGTCGGCGAGAGCGGGGCTGGAAAGTCAACGCTCGCCCGTGCCGTCGCCGGCATCCACGAACCCGCGACCATCCAGTCTGGCTCGATACTACTGGACGACCGAGACCTCACCACGGCCTCCACCGAGGAGTGGCGGGCCATCCGCGGTTCTCGCGTCGGATTCGCGTTCCAGGACCCAACGACGGCGTTTGATCCTATATACACTGTCGGTGAGCAGTTGGTAGAAGCAATCCGTGCGGGCGGTACCCCAGTCACCGGTGGCTCCTTGCTCGAGTCAGTCTCTCGCCGCTTTCGGCGGCGCAGTTTTCCACGACACCGTGATCGGGCGATTGCGCTTCTGGAAGAAGTCGGTATCGACGACCCGGGGGCGTGTCTGGATGCGTACCCGTCGGAGTTGAGTGGTGGGCAATGTCAGCGTGCGTTTCTCGCGACGGCGCTGGCCGGTGAACCAGATATCCTCGTCGCCGATGAACCGGCGAGTGGTCTCGACGCGACAACACAGGCACGCGTACTTGCGCTGCTCGAAAATCTCTCTGAGACGCGTGACCTCGGGGTGTTGTTGGTCACGCACGACCTCGGGCTTGCAAGTGAACATTGCGACAACATCAGCGTTCTCGCAGACGGACGAACCGTCGACAGCGGACCGGTAGAGGAGCTACTTTCGAAGCCCGACCACACCGCCACCGAATCGCTCGTCAGTGCAGCGAGAAGGCTCACGCTCCCGGACCGGCAGCCAGTGTCGGTGGACGGCTGTGGCGCGTCGCCGGGCCCACGACCGACGACCGACGAGACGATTGTCTCGGTGTGTGGACTCACGAAGCGCTATCCGGTCGACGATGCGATCGTGGATCGTCTGCTGAAGGATAGGTCGTATCTGACCGCCCTCGACGACGTCTCAATCGACGTTCGGAAAGGTGAAACACTGGGCGTTGTCGGCTCCAGTGGCTCCGGGAAGTCAACTGTTGTCGAGTGTATCGCTGGCCTGACCGAACCGACGAGCGGTGATGTGCGAATCGACGGCCGGTCGGTCGGGACAGTGTCCTCCCGAGATGTCGAAACACTGGGCCGAGTCGGTGTCGTCTTCCAGCAGCCGAAATCGAGCTTGAATCCGCGGTGGCCACTCCGTCGGTCGATTGCTGAGCCGCTGTCACGGCGTGGGTGGGCGGACGACCGTATCGACGAGCGCATCTCCGAGCTGTGTTCGCTGGTCGAGATCTCTCCGTCCGTCGCGGCGTCGAGGCCCGACGCGGTGTCCGGTGGGCAGGCCCAGCGCGCGGCACTGGCACGCGCAATCGCAGACGATCCGGAGATCCTGCTGTTGGACGAACCAATGTCGGCGCTGGATGCCACGACGCGCGCTGCGGTTGTATCGTTGCTCGGAGAGTTGCAGACCAGCAGCGAGGGGCCCGACGCCACCGTCGTCGTCTCTCACGACCTCGGGATAGTCGGTCAACTCGCCGACCGCATCGTCGTCCTGGACAAAGGTGCAATTGTCGAGAGAGGTCCCGCAGACGAGGTCTTGTCGGCACCGGAACACCCAGGAACACGTGCGTTGCTCGATGCAGTTCCGAATCTCCCCGCAGCCGCCGAAACAGGCGTGCTGTCGGCTGGAATCACTTCGGACAACGCATCATCACTGTAATCCATTCACTAATGACAGAGAAGACATCCACGAAATACGACGTAGCGATCGTTGGCGGCGGTCCAGCGGGCTGTTCGGCCGGTGTATTCTGTAGCCGGGCTGGGCTCGACACCGTCGTCGTATCGAACGGCCGCTCTACGCTCCAGAAATGTGCGTTCGTTGAGAACTATCTCGGCTTCCCGGCGGGAATCGAACCCAGGTCGTTGTTGGAGCTCGTCAAGCGACATGCTCGCGAGGCGGGCTGTACAATGGTCGAGGAGTCGGTATCATCAGCAGCGGAGGGCGAAGACGCCTTCGTCCTTTCTCTCGACCAAGGGTCGATCACCACCGATCGACTGCTTGCGGCTTCCTGGTCCGATAGCGACTATCTCGAAGCGCTGGACGTCGAGACGGTGCCCGAATCCGGTTGTGGTTCCGTTTCCGTGGTTCCGACCGACGACAGAGGGGAGACCAACGTCGACGGCGTGTACGCCGCTGGCCGGATCACCGACACCCACCACCAGGCGATCGTCAACGCAGGCGACGGTGCCCGCGTGGCACTCGAGATCGTCGAAGAAATCGACCCCGAATTCTACAACGATTGGGTCGCACCCGAAGGCTACTACGAACAATACGACCGCGAGGTGCCGGTCGGGGTCGAAGAGATCGACCATAGCGAACGACGACACCGTGTCGAGTACGCAAACGAATATATGCGAACGTTCTTCGAGTCGAGGTAAACTACAAGCCGACGCCGACGCATTCTCTCGGAACGTATTATGTAGAACCGTCTGGTGGGCGGTTAGTTATTCTGGTGAGCGAATTAATACTGCGTAGCAATTCTACTGACCTCATTTTTAATAACCCTTTTAGTGACTCAGGGCCTCAGTTGTTAATGTAATGTCGTACACCTGCTCCAGTTGCGATGCACAGTTCCAGAGCGCTGCTGGCGTGACCCAGCACGTCGCGCTTCACCACAACACGTGTGCCGAGTGCGACGAGAAGTTCGAGGAGACCGACGCGCTGCGCGACCACATCCACGAGAACCACTGAGCGAATAGCTCGCCGAGAGTTCGCTGGAACTCCCCTTCTCTGTCAGGGCCAATCGTCATCAACTGTTGACGCACTCTCAAGCCGCCAGTCCGCAGCCGTTGCAGCGTCGGTCAGTGATTGGAAGGACCACTCAGGCACTGTCTCTACGATCCCGTCGGTCTCGTCCGTCCCGACGAACACGTACCGTTCCGTCTCGAAGTGATTTCGAAGACTCGAGAGTGCCTCTTCGATTGAACGCGGACCCGATAAGAAGTCCTGGGGGTATCCCGCCTCTCGTACTCGCCGTCGTTCGACGAAGGACGACTCCGAGGAGACGATCCCGATGTAGCTGGTCCACGTTGCGGCGTCTTCGAATGCTCGTTTCGGTCGTGCGAGCTTCTCGAGTGCCTGTAACGAGAAGGCGAGCGTGAGGTCGTTCGAAGGCATCTTAGGACCTTCCTCTGGGGGCCGACGGTGCTCCCCGTGAACCGGCCCCGGCTCCTGATGCGAGGAGCCGTTCTGCGACTCGACGAGCACCGACGATATTCCGGGCGAAAGGACCGACGCTGGGTTCTGCGAGCGCTCCCGAAACGTACACCGCAGAACGGCTGCCATCGGTCCCTCGCCACGCGAGCGTCCGGTCGTCGAGGACGGGAAAGCCGCCAGCCCCGCGCTCGAGTGACAACGACTCGGCGACGGATCCGACTAATGGGTGCTCTGGGACTGGATCGAGTCCGGTCGTGAGGACAACTTGTGCATTCGTTGCGGTCGTGCCGTCGTCGAACCGCACCAGTAATCCCTCGTCTGTCGCGTATGCAGACGCGATCTCGCCGCGTCGGATTTCGAGATCGTCACAGTCACGGGCTTCGTCCAGTCGACGCTCGACGTACGGCGGAATCGTCGCGTCGTTGCGGGCGGCCCGAATCCGGTCAAGACGGGCCTTCGACCCCGGCGGGAGCGTGTGAATCTCCTGTTCGATGTGTCGCCAGTTGATCCAGTACGGGTCGGCTTCGGTCAGTTCGATATCGAGGTCGTGACGCGAAAGGAGTGTCACGTCTGTGTGTTCCGAGAGGCAGCAGGCAAGTTGCCCAGCGGTGATACCGCCCCCAACGACGAACGTCGGCCCCGAAAATTCCGCTGCTGTCGTCGGGTCGAACTCGTCGTCCCAGACGTGAACGAGCGGGGCGTCGTCCGGGAGTGACGTCCCCCACGTGGGGAGCGTTCGCGAGCCACCGAGTCCGATGGCTAACACGACGTGGCGAGCTTCGAGCGACCCAGCATTCGTCTGTACTTCGAGTCGGTCGCCTGCCCCAGTCCTGGTAACTCCCGTCGCCCTCGACTGGAGGTGACACTCGTGGATACCACGCCGGTCAATGACGTTTCGAGCGTGGTCGAGAAAGAGTTCCAGCGTCGGTCGATTCGGATAGTTTTCCGTCGAGACGAGTTCGGCCTCCCGACCTGCCCCCTCCGCGAACGATTCAAGCGAGAACGGCTCTGTGCCGATATGGTGGACGAACGTCGACCGGAGCGTTCGCATTCCGCACTGACGAGCCTTGGTCTCGAACGACGCGAGTAACTGCTCGCGAGGTTCGACGAGACAGAGGTCCTGGTGTCTGTACGCTCCCTCGGTGAGGAGATAGTTCGCCAGGCACGTTCCGTGAATACCGCCACCGATGATCACGTACTCGTAGGACTGTGGCCCGCTCATCGTGTGATCGGTGTCCAGTCCGTCGACGGTCACTCTCGCTCGCCTCCGTCGGCTTCGAGTCCTTCTCGGGTCTGTCCGGGCCGTTGGCTTCGGAGCCGTTGAACGGTTGGGAGACGATGCGCCAGCCCCTGGAAGCCGAGGGCGACAGCGTACACAGCAATCGCCGCGACGACAATCGAGCCACCGGCCGCAATTCCATAGACGTACGATAGTGTCACACCGGCTATCGCCGCGAACTCGGCAGCAAGGACCGCCAACAAGATAGACTGCTTGAAACTCCCGGCGACCTGCGCCGCGGCGGCGACCGGAACGACAAGCATCGCAGCGACCAGAATGACGCCCATAATCTGCATCGCGCTAACGACGACCATCGCCGTGAGCACGACCATGAGGCGTTTGTACAGGCGGACATTCAGTCGCGCCGCGCGGGCGGCCGTCGCATCGAACGTGACGTACAGGAGTGGCCGATACGCAAGCGTGACGAGGCTGCCGACGATGACGCTCATCAACACGAGAATCCCGACGTTCTCCGTCGAGACGGTCGCCAGACTGCCGAAGAGGTAGGCGTCGATGCCGACCGCAATGCCACCGTCGGTTGCGGTGATGAGAATACTGCCGACGGCGAACCCGCCCGTCAGGACGATCGCCAGCGAGGTGTCGCTGTACGCCCCGGCGTGTTCGACGAGCAACTCCACGAGCAGCGCCGTGACGACTGCGACCACGAACGCGGTGAGCAGCGGGGACAGCGTGAGCGAGAGGGCCGAATTGAGGAACAGTCCGACGGCGACGCCGGCGAAGGCTGTGTGTGCGAGGGTGTCGCCGATCATCGCCATCTCTCGATGGACGAGGAACGTCCCGACGATCGGCCCGATGACAGCGATACACACCGCAGCGAGGTAGGCTCGCTGCATGTAGGGATATCCAAGCATCGGTGTGCCGAGCAGGTCGGCCAACACGTCCATTCCGGGACCGAAGATGTGGTCGAGGAACCACTCGACGCCGTCGATGAGTATGCCACCGATCCATAGGACAGCGGTCACTTCGTCGAACGGCACGCCTGCGTCAAGAGAGGAGGATTGCATCATGGTCAGTGGTCGTGGTGGAGGACGTGCTGATCGGTCCCGTACGCTTGCGCGAGGGCGTCCGTTTCGACGAACGTACTGGGGTCACCGTCGAAGTACAGTTCGCGGTTGAGACACGCGATATCCGTCGCGTAGGTGGTGACGACGCCGATATCGTGTTCGATGAGGATGACGGTCAGCCCGGTCGCATTCAGGTCGTGCAGGAGGCTGTAGAACTCCTCTCTGGATTCGGCATCGACGCCGACCGTCGGTTCGTCGAGTGCGAGCAGGTCGGCCTCCGAGGCGAGGGCACGGGCGATGAAGACCCGTTGTCGTTGGCCACCAGACAGTCGGCCGACTCGACGAGACGCGAGATCTGCGATTCCGACCTGTTCCAGCGCCTCCTCGACCGCTCGCCGGTCCGCTGTCGAGAATCGGCCGAAGAGCCGCCGCGGGTATCGCCCCATCTCGACAACTTCTCGAACCGTGACCGGCATATCGCGCGCCGCCTTCGTCGCGTCCTGTGCGACGTATCCGATTCGCTCACCGGCGTCGAACTCGTGGGCGGGTTCGCCGAACAGCGAAACCGTTCCACTGTCGGGCCGTCGGAGACCGAGCATCAGGTCAAGCAGCGTGCTCTTGCCGCTGCCGTTCGGCCCGACCAGTCCGAGGAAGGATCCGGGTTCGACGTCGATCGACACCGACTCGAGAACCGGGATCTCTCCGTAGCCGAATGTGACGTCGTCGACGCTGATGAGAGGGTCTCCCGCCCGTTCCCTCTCCGTCGTTGCTGTCGTCATCGGTAGTCGTCGAGGTCGACGAACGAGTTCCCGTACGCCGTAATCCAGGTCGTCGTCCGATACGGAACAGCCACGTCCGGCGGATAGATCGTACAGACGGGTCTCTCCGCAGGGCCGACGACCAGTGCCATCAATCCCGAACGAGGGCTCTCGGACGGACCGGGCTCGGCGTTCCCGTCCCACTCCGGTTCCGTGTCGCCAGACGTGGTGTCGCTCATTCTGCGTCGAGGGCCTGCTTCAGCGTCTCGAGATTGATGTTTTCCATGATCTCGACATAGCCCCAGTCCTCATCGGCCCACTCCTGGGTCTGTCCGGGAATCGGCGTCAGCGGCAGGACTTCGGTGGCGTCGGTTTCTTCGACGAGCTGGTTCGCCGCGGTCTGGGATTCGAGCGGATCCGCACAGACGTACTGGAGGTCGTGCTCGGCAATGATCTCCTGGGCCCGCTCGATGTCCTTCGGCGTCGGCTGGTCGTCCGGTGACAGTCCCGTCAGCGTCTGTACTTCGAATCCGTAGCGCTGGCCGAGATACTGGAAGGCGTTGTGACCAGCGACGAACACGACGTCTTTCGAGGCGCCCTCAAGCGCGGACTGGAACGACTCGTCGAGTTCGTCCAGACGATTACGGTACGACTCGGCGTTCTCGGCGTAGGCACTGGCATTGTCGCTGTCGACGTCGACGAACCCGCTCCGGATGTTGTCGACCGCCTGCTTCGCTCGCTCCGGGTCTAGCCAGAAGTGCGGGTCCGTTCCGCCGGAGTGGTCGTGGTTGTGTCCCTCCTCGCCTTCGTGTTCGCTTTCTCCCTCGTGCTCGTCTTCGTGTTCCTCTCCACTCTCGTGGTCGTGTTCACCTTCGTGCTCGCCATCGCCCTCGTGTCCGTGTTCGCCGGCAGTCTCGGTCACTTCGGGTTCGATGGCCGACCCACTGCCGTTGGTGAGCGTCGCGTCGAACTCCGCGGGAGCGTGCTGGGCGAAGAGGACGTAGTGGCCCTCCGTTTCGATATCGAGGGAGAACGTCGTCTCGCCGGAATCCGCGAACTGGAGGTGGTAGAGTGACTCACTGGACGGCGTGAGTGTCTCTCCGCCTTCTCCCGGTGTGTGCGTGTCGTGGTCGCCGTAGAGGGTGGTTGCGGTCTCCTCGACGTGGTGAATGCCGTGGTCGCCGCCCTCTTCGGTTGCGATAACGGCTAGCTGCATCTTCGGATCAGGGCCCTCGTGGAACGTGTACGTGTAGGTGCCAGCTTCGAGGTGGTAGAGACCAGCCCACTCCCACGGGGCCGATTCGCCGTGGTGCTCCTCGTGGTCTCCCTCTCCGTGTTCGTCGTGGCCGTGTTCTCCTTCGCCGTCGTGGCCTTCCTCGTGTTCCCCCTCGTGGTCTTCTTCGTGACCGTGGTCGTGTCCGCCTTCGATGAGGTCGATACCAGCACCGGCAGCGACGATGTCGACATCGGCGTCGTCGTCACGGAGACTCGTCACGAGGTCGTCAGCCCACGGCTGGAATCCCTCCATCCCGTAGAGGAAGAGATCCGATTCGAGGATCGTTCCCTGTATTTTGGAGCCAGGCTCCCACCCGTGGCCGTGTTGGCCGATCGGGACGAGCGTCTCTGCGGTCGCAGTGTCGCCTGCAACCTGACTGGCCAAGTCCCCGAATACGAAGAACGAAGACTGGGCTTCCGGCCCGGCGCTCTCCGTCGCGCCGGAGTCGTCGTTGCTCGACGTACATCCCGCGAGCGCGCCGATGGTTGCCGTACCGAGTCCAGTTGCGATGAGTCGTCGGCGGGTGTATCGCGACATCTATTGTTAACACTACTATCCTAGATAATAAGAGCTATGATTTTAGACAGTTTAGTTAATAACCTCTCACTAAGTAATAGGTAGTCTTAGTAACTTACATTGGGGTAACTAACGCGGAGCCTGGAATTGCTAATCGTTGCTACCTCAGATTCCGTATTACATAAGCCAGAGAAGCGTGCTAACAGGCGTTTAGTAGTTGTGGCACCCAGATACGGTTGCAATGTGTCACTGCTTCAGCGACCCGGCCGAGATGAGTGACGAAGAGCGAGCGGAGGTCCTCGAAGACCACTCGACGGAAGAACTTCGCGCTGAATACTCCACCGAAGAACTAGAAGCCCTCGGTGTCACCGCCTGAGCAACGCGCTTTGCGCCGCCAGTGCTGGCACGGAGCCCGTCGGCCGACGGATGACCCAACTCACCCGTCTTGATCGACTCTCTCGAATCGGTGGAGGACAGCAGTATCGTCGTCGTCCCACGTCACGTCGTGGGTCCGCTCGATCCGCTCCTTGTATGCGTCGAGATCCGGTGACCCTTCGGCTCGGGCGTCCTCGTCTGTCAGGTCCCCTAGTCGCTCCTCTCGTACGGTGGTCACTTCGAAGACGACATCATCGATCTCGAAGCGGTCACCTTCGGAGGCGTGTTTGTCGCCACGATGCAGTTGGGTAACGTCTCCGGCGACGGCCGCTCGTCGAATCCGTTCAGCCGGAAGCAGTTCGTTCGCTTCGATCGAGGTCATCGGGTTCGTCTCTCCAGTTTCATCGGATGCTGACTTCTTGTCGTTCGGTGGTCATCAGTGCTGTTCACTGTCGACGTTCTCGTTCGCGTGTCGAGTTGCGAGTCCGGCAAGATGCGGGGCTTCCTCGCTGATAATCTCCGCCGTGGCGAGCTCGACGGCGTTCACACTTCCCGGTAGGACGAACACTGGTACGTCGCGGGCGATACCCGCTGTCGCACGGGTCGAGACGATACGCGTTCGTACCTCCTCCCACGAGAGCCATCTGAACGCCTCGCCGAAGCCCGGCAGTTCGCGGTCGAAGAGCTCGCTCACCGCGTCCGGAGTGACGTCGTCGATGGTGACGCCCGTCCCGCCCGTGGTGACGACGAGGTCGACGTCCGGCCGATCGAGGCACTCGCTCACTGTGGTCTTGATCCGGACGTAGTCGTCCGGAACCATCCGGCGTGACGTGACGACGTGACCCGCTTCGACGAGGATACCTGCAATGGCGTCGCCACTGGGATCGGGTGGCGTCTTTTCGACGCCATCTCCGCGGGACGAGGACACGGTTACGATGGCCACGCCCAGCGGGTCGATACAGTCGTGACCGTCGGTATCCGTCGTCCGTCGGTCCGCTACTGGAGGAAGTTCGCGGTCATTCTGGATCACGATCGGTCACCTACCACGAGGCGTTGTTCCATCGGGGACTGCGACCACTCCATCGTCCCCGGGAACGGATTCTCGAACGCCTCCCAGTCGTCTTCCATCCCGGTCTCCGAAACGAGGCAGTCGTCGAGCGTATCCACGATGCTGGATTCGTCCATCCCAGCCCCGATGAAGACGAGTTTCACTTCGCGGTCCCCCCACTGTTCGTCCCAGTGGAGGTCCGACCGCGATTCGCGGTAGGACTCGCGCTGGAACTCGGGGAGTGTGACTGCCCACCGCCCGTTGACCTCGACGTGGGTCTGTGTTCCCGCCTGGCTCAGGTCGAGGGCGTAGCGCTCGCGGCCAGCGACCCACAGGTGGCCCTTGGCTCTGACGACGGAATCGGGGAACGAACGGAGCCACTCGCTGAAGCGTTCGGGATGGAACGGCCGGTGGCGCTCGTAGACGAACGAGTCGACACCGAACTCCTCTGGTGGGTGACGATGGTCGTGCGCTTCGTCGTGGCTATGGTCGTGGTCGTCGCCATGTTCGTGACTGTGGTCGTCCGTCTCCGTCTGGCTCTCGTGGTGCTCATCTGAATCGACGTCTGTGCCGTCTCCGTGGGCGGTCGAGAGTGCCTGTTTCCACCGGGCAGAGTTACTTGCCTCGTCTTGATCGAATCGACCCGTTCCGAGAACTCGTTTCGGGTCGACGGTGCTTTCGGTCGTTCGGATGACGTCGACCCCGGGATGGAGTGTTCGGACGACGCGTTCGACCGCTTCAAGCTCTGTCTCGGAGACGAGGTCGCACTTGTTGAGGACGAGTACGTCGCAGAACTCGACTTGCTCGGCGAGTAGGTCCGATAGCGGTCGGGCGTCGTCGTCTGTCGACTTGAGTGGGCGGCCATCGACGAACGCCTGATGGAACTGTGCGGCGTCGACCACCGTGACGGTCGTATCGAGATCGTACAGTGCCGACGCACGTGCGGGCGAGACGAACCGCTGGGCGATGGGGACCGGATCACTGATACCCGAGGCTTCGATGACCAGATAGTCGAACTCCTCGTCGAACGCGAAGCGTCTCAGTTCCTGATCGAGTTCGTTTTGCAGCCCACAGCAGATACAGCCGTTCGACAGCTCCGTGACACCGCCGTCTTCCATCGAGAGTTCGGAGCCATTCTCGATGAGGTCGGCGTCGACATTCACCTCGCCGACGTCGTTGACGAGAACGGCGATATCGTACTCCTCGCCGCCAACCGTGAGGAGGTGGTTGAGCAGGGTCGTCTTTCCGGCGCCGAGCCCGCCACTGAGGATCGTGACCGGGGGTTGCTCGTCGACGGCCATCAGTCGTCAGCCAGTGCGAGTTCGCGCTGTTCGTCGGCGGTGAACGGATCCGGATACTCGTTCCAGTCCTCGGCCATTTCTGCGTCTGAGAGGACACAGTCTTCCAGTCGCTCGATTAGTGTCTCCTGATCGAATTCGCGGCCGATGAACACGAGTTCAGATCCGCGGTCGCCCCACTGGTCATCCCAGTCCTCTTTGATGCCGGGGCGGGCGGCGAAGTAGCGCTCCTGTTGGGCCTTTGGGAGCGTGGCGATCCACGTCCCTTTCGGACCGGCCCGGACCGACTGGCCTGCTTTGTCGAGCCCCATCGCGATGTCTTCGCGACCGGCGGACCAGAAAAAGCCCTTCGCGCGAACGATACCGTCGGGGAGATCGGCGAAGAGACGAGCGATCCGCTCGGGATGGAACGGACGGTCGGCGTCGAAGACGAACGAGGTGACGCCGTGTTCGTCGGCGGCTGACTCGTGATGATGTCCGTGCTGGAGTTCACGCTTCCACCCGGCGGACTGGCTCGCCGCCTCGAAGTCGAATCGGCCAGTGTTCAGGATCTCCTCGGGATCGACGGCGCCGTGTTCGGTCCGGATGATCTTCGCTCGCGGCTGTAGCGTCTTCAAGACGGCCTCCATCTCCTCGAGTTCGTCATCCGGGACGAGGTCGCACTTGTTCAACAGGAGGACGTCGCAGAACTCGATCTGGTCCATGAGGGCTTCTTCGGGGACACGATTGCCCTGCGGCTCCATTTCATCGTCAGTGAGCACCTCTCCGGAGTCGAAACCCTGCCAGAAGCTGTGGGCGTCGACGACACTGACCATCGTGTCGAGTTCGTAGACGCCCGTAGGGTCGAACTCCGCGTCCTCGAATCCGCGGGCGAACGTCTGGGCGACCGGAATCGGTTCGCTGATTCCAGACGATTCCACGAGGAGGTATTCGAAGTCTCGCTCTTCGGCCAATCGTCCCACTTCGTCGAGCATGTCGCCACGGAGCCGACAGCAGATACACCCGTTCGACATCTCGATGATCTCGTCGTCGTTCTGGGTGAGATCCGACTCGCGTTCGACGAGGTCGGCGTCGACGTTCACTTCGCCCATATCGTTGACTAAGATGGCAGCGTTCAGTTCCTGCTCGCTACTGAGAATGTGGTTGAGCGTCGTCGTCTTGCCGGCACCGAGGCTTCCGCTGAGAATTGTCACCGGGATCGGGTCGTTGTTGAACGGCATACGCGAGTTATGAATCTACTATACTAAAATACTAATTATTACGGTGTAGCCTCCATAGTCATAACAGATACTAATAACTTAGAATAGAGTTTTAGCATATGAGCGTCGTTAGCATCTCGATGCCCGAAACGTTACTCGAACGCATCGACGAGTTCGCCGACGAACACGGGTACAGTGGCCGAAGCGAGGTCGTCCGCGAAGGCACACGGACGCTACTCGAAGAGTTTCAGGGGCAAAATATCGACGGACAGAAGCAGATGTGTACAGTATCGGTGGTCTTCGAGTACTGTCAACCTGCCGTCCAGCAGCGTCTCACGGGAGTGCGCCACGAATACGATGCTATCGTCTCCGCAACTACCCATGCACACGTCCAGGACCAGTACTGTATGGAGTTGTTCGTCCTTGAAGGGACCACGGAGGCACTATCTGGCTTCGTCAATACCGTCCGGGCAGTACCGGATGTCCAAGCGGTGGATTACTCGATTACCTCATTCGGAAGAGATCCCATTGATCAGCACATCGAGTCGTGAAGGCAAGTTGAAATCCACAGGAACGCGTAGGCGCCGCGTGCTTGTATTCGTGAGATAGGGCAGCAGCAGTTCGGACAGAGGGTGCAGTTATCTGCATGGGCGGCATCTGTGTCCATATGCCCGAAGAGGTCCTGTTCAAATCGGAAAGCGACCAGAGTCGAGAGGAAATCGCAGCGTATCTTCGCCGTGTAGCCGATAAATTAGAACAAGGAGACGGAATCACTCTGAAATCGGGATCCGATTCCGTGACTATGGAACCGCCAGCTCGCCCGACGTTCGAGGTCAAAGCCGAACGTGAGGGGCCGACAGATGGACCCGGTGAATTGAGTATCGAGTTCGAACTCGAATGGGACGAGAACGGCGCTGATGGAGATGGTGGGAGCAGTCAGCTGGAAATCGAGTGAGAACCAGCCGTGAGTACAGCCTAGTGCTCCGCGAGGAGCATCAGTTTGACCCGACTCACCGCATCGAAATCGCGCAAGCGATAGGTGAGGTCCCGGACACGCGGTGCCGGTCCGCTGCAGAAGAGTGTCTCGAGACACCATTCTCCTTCATGGATATGATTCGTGGTCGTGATGACGTCCTGAAACTGATGTTGTACGTCGTGAATCTCTTCGATAACCGCTTCGTGTTCGTAATCGAAAGCGATGATAACGACGACGTCGCCTTCGATATCCTCCAGTCTGGTGTGTACCTCAATATACTCCTGCATCGCTTCGCGGACGCCTCGCGAACGTGAATCTAATCCCTCTGCCTGCCACGTCTCATCGAATTCGGAGAGGAGGTCGTCGGGGATGTTGAAGCTCGTGCGCATTTGGTGTTAATCTGTACTCCACACTTATGAGTTGTTAGCAATTGAATCCGCTATATTATGATAGTGGCCGACGGTAGAGTGAATTATTTTCCGGTGTTCGAACACCCCGAGCTGTAACGATCTGGCGGCGAAAGGCAGTCTTCAGGGTGATTCAGGCCTGTTAGTTCATATTGTTTTCACTCGTCGAGTCGCAACGGCGAGTATTGTCGCCAGTATCGTCAGCGCAACAGCGCCCGCAGCTGCAATCTCGTGTGCCGGGGAGACGTGCTGGACGGTGCCGTTCACAATCGGTTCGACCGGCAACAGGGTGTGATGCGGTGTCCCGACAATCGGGACGAAGTAGTCGACAAGGTCGTTGAATCCGTACCAGATTACGGCAACGAGAATCGCTCGACCCGGAAAATCACAGTAGCGATGGATGAGGAACGCTTGGACGACCATCCCCAAGTGTGAGACGAACAGGAAGGCGTACATCGCCTTCGAGGCGAGTTCTCGTCCGAGCAGTGGAACGACCTGCGGTGGTGGCGTAACCGTCGCGAGAAACGCGTCTGCGAACACCGTCAGGACGAACGGCGTCCAGAGGCCGAGCTTGATACAACCGAAAAACGCCAACACGTTCAGGTACTCGTTCGACCGGCCGAGTTTGTACAGCGCCAGCGAGCAGGCGATGAACAGCGTGGCCGTCGGACTGTCCGGGACGACCGGCCACGCGACGACCGGCTCGAGTTGGAACTGGGGGATATAGTACCAGAAGCCGAATGCCGTTCCCGCGATATTGATCGCAACGATTACCCACGCGTACTGCAGGGCAACGGTCTCGATCCGCCGAGGAAGTGGCGTGAGATACCGAGGGAGGCGCTCAGTCGTGTCCGCGCCCATCTGGAGAGGGTGTCTGTGTGGGTCCCAGGTTGTCGGCTTCTGTGAGGAGCGCCACCAGATCCGCTTCCGTCACTGGCTGTGCGGTCGTCCCCAGCCCTGCATCGCGAGCCACACGCACTGCACTCGGTGGGTGCAGGTTCGCGTCCGCCAACAGCGCGTCGTCGTAGAACACCTCTCGGGGCGTCCCGCTCCCGACGACGTTCCCGTCGGTCATCACACAGACCCTGTCGGCGACCTCGGCGGCGAACTCCAGGTCGTGCGTCGACAGGACGACGCTGATCCCGTCCTCGTGTATCTGTTCGATCCGGTCGGCGACCAGGCGCGAGCGCTCGGGGTCTAAACCCGCGAGGGGTTCGTCCAGGACGATCACGCTCGGGTTGAGGACGAGAACTCCCGCGAGACCGACGAGGCGCTTCTCGCCACCGCTCAGGTAGTGGGGGATCCGCTCTTCGAGGTGGGCGGCGTCGACGGTCGCCAGCGCCTCCCTCGCACGCTCTCTCGCGTCCTCGACGGCGACCCCGTAGTTCTGGAGGCCGAACATCACGTCGTCGAGCACTGTGGGGGCGACCAGTTGCGTATCGGCGTCCTGGAAGACGAACCCGACCGCTCGGCGTGCGGTGGACTCGTTGCCCTCCGTGATCGGCGTTCCCTCGACGACCAGTTCGCCCTCGTCGGGTACCAGCGTCGCGTTGAGGTGTTCCAGCAGCGTGGACTTCCCGGCGCCGTTGGGGCCGACGAGTGCGACGACTTCGTCGGGGTACACCGAGAACTCCACGTCGTGCATCCCGACCGTGCCGTCGGGATAGGTGTGAGCCTCACACCGGAGGTCCACGAGCGGGGACGTCTCCCGGGTCACGGGCTCACCCCGTAGACCGCGACTGCCGAGTACCCGATCACGGCGGCGTAGGAGACGACGAGGACGGCCAGTTCGCGGGCCGGTGGCCGTCCCACGTCGCCGTACACCGTGATGTCGCCGTCGTACCCGCGTGCCTCCATCGACGTGACGAGGCGCTCGGATCGTTCGATCGCCGACAGCATCGTCGTCCCCAGGATCCGGGCGTACAAGCGCTTGTTCGACCAGAACTCCGAGAGGTTCGCACCCCGGGAGAGCGCACCCTTGACCAGGTCCTCGAGGGTCTCGATCATCACGAACGTGAACCGGTAGGTGAGCAAGGCGATCTGGTCCAGCGGCCGGGGCAGCACTCGACCGAGAACGTAGGCGACGTGAGTGTACTTCGTCGTCATCGACGCCGTCAGCGCGAACGTGACGACCACCAGCGACCGGCAGGTCAGTTCCGCGAACAGGGTCGCGCCCGCCCACGTCACCGAGAGGTCGCCGAGCGGCGTCGGGAGTGCCCCACCGATCGCCACGCCCGGCTCGAGGAAGGCCAGTGGGCCGGCGACGGAGACGACGAACAGCATCGGCAGCGTGTACCAGGCAACCAGTCGTCGGTACGGGAGCCCCGACACCCCGTAGACCCCGAGGACGGCGGCGTACAGGCCGGCGAGCAACGCCAGGCGGTCCAGGGTCGTGACCGCGAGGACGAGTGCGCCGACGATCCCCAGTTTCGTCCAGGGGTTGACCCGGTGGAGCGGTCCCTCCCGGTGCTCCGCGTAGGCCGTGATCAGTCGCGGGTCCGGGACGTGGTTCGACAGCGCGGTCATCTTACGGGGCGTGGTCGGGGTCCTCGCCGTCGCGGACCCGGTCGACGTAGACGTACAGCGCCAGCCCGAACACCAGGAGTGCTCCCGCGATGGCCGCGTACTCGGTGACGAGACCACCCTTGCGGATCGGGCCGGCGATAACGATCCCGCGGCCGAGGTCGAGGATGGCGCCGCCGCCGTCGGCGAGACCGCGCTGGAGGGTCTTCGCCGAGCGCTTCGCCCACGGGAGGGCACCGCCGGTCGCCCCGAACGCCCACAGGCCGACCGCGGTCGCGACGGCGACGACGCCGACGAGGCCGCCGTACTGCTTCCAGCGATCCATCAGGCGGACACCCCCGCTGGCTCGTCCCGGCCGGACCGGTCGCCGAGACCGACGAGGTCGGGCCGCACCGAGGCCAAAAACTGGACGACGAACCCGGTCAGGAGCCCCTCGATCACCGCGACGCCGACGTTGATCCCGACGAGTCCGGCGACGGCGATCGCGAGGTCGGCCCGCGGGAGTGCACTCCCGTTGACGCCGCTGAGGACGATGATCCCGCCCATCAGGACCGCGCCCGAGGAGAGCCCGACGATTGCGGCCGTCGCCGTCGCGGGGAAGGTGTCCCAGTTCATCCCGATCAGGGTCTTGAACACGTAGTACGCGACGATCGCCTCGCCGGCGTTGATCATCACGTTCGCACCGAGGAGTCCGACCGCGCCGTGGCCCAGTGCGGCCGAGAAGACGTTGACCACGAGCGCGATGAGCCCGCCCAGGGCGGGCCCGGCGATGATACCCACGAGCGCGGTGAGGTTCATGTGGACCCCGCCCCAGACGGGGATGTTCAACTGGAAGATCGCGAAACTCGCGGCGGCACCGATGCCCGCGAGTGCGATCTGGTTGGGCTGGATCTTGCCGCTCCGCACCCGGTACAGTACCGCAGTGATCAGTCCGGTCCCGAGCACGGTCCAGAGGACCAGTGCCCACAGTGGGAACGAGCCTTCGCCGAGGTGGATGTGTGCCATGACTGATTGTGAATCTAGCATCCAAATATAATAAAGTTGCCTTACCACTGTAGGAGAGATAACAACTAGTGCATTACGCACCAGGTTGAGTTGCCAACCTCCGAGAGTGAAGCGATTACTCGACGACGTTAGCCGGGGCTACGTCGACCGGGAGAACAGTGTACTCCACCGAGACGGACTCATCAGCGCCTCGAACGGTTCCGACGAATCGCAAGAGGACATCGTACTCGGCTTCGACGACGAACGACTCGATACAGCCAGTGTTGCCCGTGAGACAATTATGCGAGTTCGAGCGGATCGACGCTTCGAATTCGTGGCGAATGTCCATCATCCTGCTCTCGATCTCGGGGTCGTCGTACCCAAAAACGGCCGTGACAGTCCCGACGACGCGTCGCCCCTCGTAGTCCGTCTCCTCGTACTGTTCCAGCAACGACCGGCACGCCTCACGAATGACTTCACTCCGTCCTCCGTACCCGTGTTCGTCGGCAAACCTGTCGAGGTCGTCCCGAAGTCGCTCCGGCATCGAAGAACTCACGATAGGCATATGTTAAGATTCTACTCTAAGATAATAGTAATAGTGGTTTATTCAAGCCATTGTTAATAATTTATGCCAATGGGGGTTAGAGGTGTTGTTCGTCGTGACACCCGAGTTCGTCCCGGATCTGTGCGACGTGGTCAACGAAGTCGTGTGCCGTCCTATCACGCGGACGGTCGAGATCGATGGGGAAAGACGACTGGACGCTACCGGGATCGGCATCCATAACGATGACCCGGTCGGCCAGAGTCACCGCTTCGTCGATGTCGTGCGTAACGAATACGACGGTCTGCTCGGTCTGGGCCCAGATGTCCAGTAATTCGGCGTGCAGTCGATCGCGCGTCCGAGCGTCGACGCTGGCGAACGGTTCGTCCATCAACAGGATCTCCGGGTCGGGAGCGAGAGCGCGAGCGATTCCGACACGCTGTTTCATGCCGCCCGACAGCTCCTTTGGATAAGAATCCTCGAATCCGTCGAGTCCGACGAGATCGACCAGTTCCCGGACCCGTGCTTCACAGTCCGCACACTCACAGGCGGGTCGGTCGAGACCGAACCGGACGTTCCCGCGGACAGTTCGCCACGGAAACAACGCGTACTCCTGAAAGACCATGCCTCGGTCCAGACCTGGACCCGTGACCGGGTCGCCGCCGACCAGAACCGCACCACTGTCCGGACCGTCGAGGCCGGCGATCGCCCGCAGCATGGTGGTCTTTCCACAGCCAGACGGCCCGACGACACAGCAAAACTCGCCCTCCGACACCGAGAACGAGACGTCTTCGAGCGCTCGTGTCTCCTCGTAGGCCTTGCTGACGTTCCGAACGTTGATCTTCGTGCTTTCCTCCCGCTCGGAGGACGAACGCTCGGTCATCGCCACGCGAGCACCCTCCGTTCGACGAGTCGAAACCCGACGTCCATACAGAGGAACGCCAGGCTGATCAGGAACATGTACGCGACGCTGGTCGCCATCGCGAGGTTGTTCGAGGCGTTGATGATTTCGTAGCCGACGCCGGGGGCACCGAACAGCTCGGCGCCGACCACGATCATCCAGCACCGACCGATGCTCGTCCGGAACCCAGTCAGCACTTGGGGTGCCGCACTCGGGAGCGCGACGAGTTTCAGCATCGAGAGGTCGCGCTCGACTCCGAGCGTCGATGCGGCATCGGTCAGTTCGGTCGAAACGCCCTCCACGCCACCGTAGGCGCCGTAGAAGTTGATCCAGAACGCGCCGACGAAGACGATGAACGCCGCGCCAGTGTGGTGGATGCCGAACCAGACGATGGCGAAGACGACCCACGCCAGCGGTGGAATCGGTCGCAGCACCCGGACGAGCGGCCGGAGCCAGTCGTCGAGTACCCCGTTCCAACCCATCGCCAGTCCGAGTCCGATCCCACAGCCCGCACCGAGGAGGAGGCCGGGAACGTAGTGGAACAGCGTCTGTGCGAGGTGTGCGAGTCCAGTCGGGAGTACCAGACTCGACCCCAGAACGGGGACCACGATCGTCGTCGAGGTCGCAAACAGCTCTATAAACGCGTACACTGACTCGAGGGGACCCGGCACCAGATACGACGGCTGGGTCGTCATCGCGCCAACCCACCAGACGAGCAGGAACACAACGAGACCGCCGAGGCCGCGAAGATACCGCTGCAGGTCCCCCTCGAAGGTTTCGGCCGTCAGCGCGTTCGAACTGGTGTCGGTCTGCGTGCTCATTACTGTATTGCGTCGTAGGGGTCGAACGCGAACAGATTTTCAGTTGCGACCGGATCCTCGATATTGCCGACGTTGGCGACGAACTCTCCCATCGTCGCGGCCTGATCGGTGATCGCGTGGGGATCCGAGATGAACTCCGACGCCTTCGAATCCATGGCGGCCGTCGCGAGGTCTTCACTCACGCCGGAGCCGATGACCGAGGCAGCGTGGCTGGCGGCGGCATCCGGGGAGTTCCCCGTGAACTCGGTCGCCGCGACGTGCTGTTCGACGAGCGATTGGGCGACCTCATCGTCGTCGAGCACTCGCTGGTTCGCGAACAGCACCGTGACGGGGTGGTTGTCCAGGATGTTCCCGGACCAGGCGAGTTCCTCGAACCCGTCAGCTTGGCTGATGATCGTCGCGAACGGTTCCTGGATGATCGTCGCGTCGATGTCGCCCGACTGGATGGTCTGGACCGCCTTCGCGGGCGGGACCTTGGACTTGTTGATGGTGGAGTCCATCTCACCGACGTCGAGGTCCTCCTGAATCCAGTACCGGAGAACGATGTCGGGGACGCTCCCGTCCGGCGGTGCTCCAAACCGGACCTTCCGCCCGTGCTCTTCTTCGAAGCGCTCGAACGTGGCAGCCCCTTCCTGTTCGTAGAGATCGGCGAGTTCGGTCGTCCCCATGATCTTGAAGCCATTTCTCGAATTCGCCGCGAGGATACCGGCGTTGGTCCCTTTGTCAACGAGGACCATTGCAGGAGTGATCCCGAAAAGCGCAACGTCGACGTCCCCACTCGCGAACGCCTTGACAACACTGGGGCCGGAGCTGAACCGCTCTATTGAGACATCTGACGGAACGTCCTCGTAGTACCCCTCTTGCTCCATCACGTAGTGTTGCATGTTCGGGTAAATCGGGACGTACGCGACCGTGACGGAATCAAGTGATGCACCTCCCTGACCGAGACAGCCAGCAATTCCCGTCGCAGCAATCGTGGTTGCGCCTGCCTTCTGGAGTAGACTTCGGCGCGAGATTTGAACCATCAGTGTTACTAACTCTAGAATCAGTTCTAATAATACCTATGATTCTAGCAAAGAGAGTTAATACTGATAGAGGATAGGGTTCGGAGATGTTGCTAGAGTCAGCGTGAATTCAGCGAGAATCCCGCGAGCGACCGCAGAGAGCGAGTGGGATGTCGGCTCGCCGGAAGGGGCAGAACAGTATCAGTTCATATCGGCTAGCGGGCCGAAGTCGTCGACGGGTAGCACTGAGTAGTCGATCGTGAGCGTGTCCTTCGTCGCTCGGATCTTCCCGACGAACGTCGAGATTTCTTCGAGCGACCCTTCGAGTACGAACAGTTCCATGCAATGATGGCCGCCGACGTGGCTGTGGAAGTTCGATGCGACGATGTCCTCATGCTCGTGGCGGAGGTGCATCATCTTCTCCTCGACGCTCGTCGTTTCGTAGTCGAAAACCACCGTGACGACGCCCATCAAGTCTCGGTCTTCGAGTTTCTTATCCTCGAACTCACCGAGGAGATTCCGGCTTGCTTCACGAAGTACCTCACTGCGACCAGTATAGCCGTGGTCGTCAGCGAACTGGTCGATTCGGTTAAGCAATTCCTCCGGCATCGAGACGCTGACCACACTCATATAACAATATGGACTGCGAGAAATATTAAGGATTATCATTTTCAGCTGTGACATTACAGTGATTATGGATATGCCCTCTCAGGATAGTGGGATACCGGCACTCTAAGAGACACCGAGTTACTTCGAAATTGTCGAGTGTTGCTGAAGCGAATATCAGGGTTAGTCGGAAGCTTGTGACGTATCTTGTTGGAGCGGAGAAGACAGAAGGCACGCATCAAATCCATCCTCCGAGGTTGTGGAACCATAGCCTCGCTGAATACTGAGCCACATATGTGTGCTGGTCGGTGGACACCCCGACTTTCGGATCGAACGGGTTTATTCGGCGCCGGCGATGGGTGCCGGCGCACACGCGTCGGCGGTGAGCGATGTCCACACGAAGTCAACTCCGATTCGTTCAGCGTGCCGACAATGACGGCGCTCAAGACGACGACTGTGTCGCGCAGGTGTACCGACATTCTGACGGCTATCCAGCGAGCGTCCTTCGGGACCTCGCACAATTGAAGAGCCTCCTTGATGCAACTCGCGCCGAGCGTGGGCCAAGCTACACGGCAGCCGTGTTCGTGTTCATCGACAAGCTCTCTACGGTCGGCCTGTATCTGGACGGCCAGCTGGAGCGAACCATCGACGCAACCCAGCCAGCCGACCTCCTCGAGCCGGCCAACATGGAGCACCTCGACCAGCCGCTGTTCCTGCTGGGCCACGGCGTCGAGAATCCTGCTGACGGGATCCACGGCGACGAGGACTATCTCTACGTCGTCGACATCCCGACACGCGAGGCGTTCGATGAACCGACTGAGTGGACCGTCAAGATCAGTGAGCACGCCGGCTTTCCTCGCTGGGGTGGGCTCACGGGAGAGGCCTTCGAGCGAGCCAGTTGGCAGTTCCAGGGGCCACTTGACGACGCACTCACGGAACTCGCGGCGGAGTCGGCATGAGCGTGTAGGGAGTCAGATAACGCCACTGACGACGAGCAGACCAACGATGAGCAGTAGCGTCGCGACCAAGCCACCACCGACCAGCGGCTTGTTTTCCATCGCCTTCTCGTGGATCGGCATTTCCGCATACTCCTCGCGGAACGCTTCGAGATTTTCCTCGTCGTAGAAGTACTTCGTCTTCAGCGCGAAGCGTTCGGTAACTGCACAGCCCGTACAGACTGGCTCACCTTCGAGCCGTTCGGTTTTGATGTGGCTGTCGCAGGCGACCGCCCCGCAATTAGGACAGTAGGTGTACGTCTCGCCGACGCCGCTCGTCTCACAGTGCACACAGCGGTGGATCCCATCCTCGACGGTCACCCGTGACGGGCCCGCTGTATAGTATTCGTAGGGATACGAGTACTGCTGTAATTCGGTCGTCTGGCGCACCTCTGGAAGGTAGACGGACTCGATGGATTGGACCGAGATGTCCGAGAGATTCGGCTCGCACGTCTTGTTGTACGTGACGTTATTGTCGCCAGTGTAGGTCACCGTCGTCGTGTGGTGGTCCTGGAGCCGCTCAACGGCCCAGTCCTTGTACTCGGTCTGGGTCTGGCCGAAGCGGCGCTTCTTGAGGTCGTCGAATGCCTCCCCGAACTGGTCGAGATCCAAGTCGACCGCCGCGTGGAGGTTTTCGGTGACCAGGGATGCGACCTTCTCGTCGGCGACCTGGGGGTGCCCACGCTCGGCGTGGACGACGAACCGTGTGCGGTCGTTGATCCGATGGATGACGCCGACGGACGTCTCGAAGACGGCGTTGGTATCGGCAGTGATCGCGACCACCGGGCGGAACGTGACTTGCGAGTGTGGCGCCGGCAGGTCGGCAGCGTCAATGTTCTCGATATCGCGAAACGCCTCCTGGACTGGTGCGTCAACACCGGCGGCCGGGTCGTACGGCCGCAGGGTCTCGTCGCAGAGAATCTCGATACGCCCGTTGTAGAGGTCGAGGCCTATCTCGTCGGCGATCTCCCGGAGGTCTTCGCCGTCGACCAGTTCGATGGGGTGAGGGTCGCCGTTCTGTTGGAGGCGCTGGGCGTACTCTTCGGCAGGTCCAGTGAACCGACCGGTCGTGACGACCATGCCGCGCCTGGGGCCGTCGAACTCGAAGGTCGCAATCGCCGAGTGCAGTTTCTGCACCACTGGACGACCCACCGTCTCCGTGTGCTTGCACTCGACGACGATTCCCCGTCGCGTACCATCGACGACTTCCTCCATCAGGATGTCCCGTCCCTCATCTGCCGTCCGCTCGGCCTGACGGACGTTCTCGTACCCGAGGTTCCGAAAGACGTCTTCCATCAGGTCCTCGAACTCGAACCCCGAGAGTTCGTCTAAAACAGCCATCCTGCTCTCATTCGAACGTATCTTGCCACTATCAAATACGTTGCTGTACCCAACTCAGACGGAGGACGGCGCGATGCGCTCCTGTGTTACGGGCGGTTCTCGCTCACGTTGACGAGCACCGCTTCAGTCATACACGGGTCCAGTCCCGATCTAACAAGGGAAATGACTGTGTGAATTGCTGACTCCACTCCAACTGTTCCATCTTAGAGTAATTTACTCAGGAGTAAACTACACGATGCTTGAGAGTGTACCAAGTGTATGAACACCGGTCTTGAGGCTGCTGGGGAGACAGAAACCCGTGAACTCGTCCATTTTATCACCCAGCAGACGCGGTTCGCGCTCATCAACAACATCCTCCAGCACCCTGAGCAGTTGCCCTCGATGTACGAACTCGAGGAACTCAACCCGAGCGTCAGCGACGCCACCGTTTACAAGCACATCCAGAAGCTCATTGATGCTGGCATCGTCAAAGAGACCGCTCTCGATGACGAGGACCGTCAGCAGGGCTACCCCTGGAAATTCTACGGTCTCACTGACGAGGGCCGCGAATTCCTCGAGGATCACAACCTGCTTGCGGCCGAAGAGACACTCCAGCAGATCTACGAGACCATCTCTGACAAGCCCGACAAAATGGTCAAATACGAGAGTGCGCCACGACCGGACGATGCCTGACTGACCTGACGACACCCGACCCGGCTCTTTTCGACGCATCCCGTACTGGTCGATACGCACCCGGTTTGTGGCTCAACTACCTCCCGTCCCGGAGTGGGCCACGGTGTGTTTGTCGGCCCCCCGAGAGCCTGAGGGCCACTGGGCCCTGAGCAAGCGATGCCTGATTCCACCCATCCACTGACGCAATTAGACTGTACGCCGCGCCTCCTCAAACGCGCCCAGTACGAGGCTTTCGAGTTCTCGCTGGTCGACGGCGACATTCGCGTCCGGAATGCGAGCCACGTTGACCCAGCAGCCCACGAGTACCGCGTCCGCATCGATGACGAGCACCCGGTCGCCTGCACGTGTCCGTTCGACACTCGCGCGGCCAAGGCGTGCAAACACCGTCTCGCCGTCGCGATCCGACCCAGGCTCCTGGACGCGGCCGCCACGATGCAAACACTCACTGAGGTACGGTCACGCCCACAGGTAGAGTAGCAGGGGAGCGGGCTACGCGGACTACTGACGACCGTCGTCATTCGCGAGCAGCTGGTTTCTGTGTGCCCCGGGAGGGGCGCGGGGCAGTCCAGACGGGCGCCTCGCGAATTCCCATGTCGTTTCGAGGACCCTACGCGAACGGCTACGACGAAGCGAGCGGCAAAACAATCCCTACTGAGGAGTGCCCCGAATGCAGCGGTGCTCTCATGACCGAGGACGGGGAAACCCGGTGTGTTGACTGTGGACTCATCGTCGGTCAGCACCAGCTTGACCGCGGGCCGGAGACGCGCCGGTTCGACGATGACACGACGGACGAGCCAGCAGAGCGGACTGGCGCCCCGCTCACGTTGGCGCGGCACGACCGCGGCCTCTCGACGGAGATCGGCTACAAACGCGATGCCAAGGGTAACCAACTCTCCACAGAGAAACGACGCCGAGTGAGCCGGTGGCGACGCGAGCACAGGCGCGGGCGGTACCGGAGCAAGGCCGAACGCAATCTCGCCCACGCCTGCGGGGAACTCGCTCGGTTGGCCAGCGCACTCGAGTTACCGGAAGCGGTCGAGGAGGAGGCTGCGGCCATCTACCGCGAAGCACAGGCCGAGAACCTCATCCGCGGCCGGTCGATCGAAACGATGGCCGCTGGCAGTCTGTATGCGGCCTGTCGAGTGCAGGGCCATCCTCGGACTGTTGAGGAGATCGCCGCCGTCGCCCCCTGTGACCGCGCCAAGGTCGAACTCGGATACGGCGTGATCAACCGGGAATTAGCGCTGGAGACGGCGGTGATCCGACCCCAAGAGTACATCCCGGCGCTGGCTTCGAAGTGCGAGGCGTCTGACAACGTCCACCACCGAGCGCTCGAACTCGCGCATCACGCCGAGGAGACGGGGATCGCCAACGGACGTGACCCGAAAGGCGTCGCGGCAGCCTGCCTGTACCTCGCCGGCCGGGAGTACGGGCAGGACTACACGCAAGAGGAACTCGCAAACCTGGCGGACGTGTCGGCGATGACGCTTCGCGAGCGGTTCTGGGAACTCCGCGAGCAACGGTAGTGTTTGTGATGCGCCCGGGAGGGATGCGGGCGCACTCGTGCCCGTGGAGTATCGATGACTGATCCCGACCAGACCTGCGTATTCGCAGGTGTCGACGGACGCACTGACACAGAACTGCCACGCTGGTTCGCCCAGCAGGTCGCAACCGACGACGTGACCTCGTTCGCGGAGGCGATCCGCAGTCTCCCACAAGCGACAGAGACGCGGGTCGCCTACCGTAATCCCTACACCGAAGAGTGGGTTTCCACCGAGCGGTTCAACGCCGTCGTCGAACCGGGTCGGCTGCGCGCCCAGGCGGGCGATAGCGAACCCGACGCGGACCCGCTGTTTCACGTCCCGACGGACAGTTACGCGATTATCAATCCGACCGACGTCTACGCGCCTCTGGAGGATGTCCTCCGCGAGGAAGCTATCGACGGCAAGCCACTCGACGAGGTGGTTTTCGGCGAGATCCGGACCTACCGCGGCGGCGGCGAGGTCCATATGGACCTGATGTTCGACGGGCTGTCGGTTGACCTCCCCGAGCGCGACTCCCCGATTACGATGGGCATCACGTCGGGGTACGATTTCTTCGGCGGCCATGCGGTCTACGTCGAGGGTTTCGCGCGTGACACCCGGTGTGCGAACTCGATCCGCCAGCTGACGGATCGCGAGACAATCAAGCACGTCGGCGACGTCGGTGACTTCCGGGCCTGGTGGGAAGACCGGTTGGGCCAGTTGGGGCTGGTGGCTGATGACCTCCTCGCGTTCATCGAAGATGCCAGCGACATCACCGTCGCGTTCACCGACGTGCCCTTCGACGTGACGGAGTTCTACGAATTGCTGGAGTTTCCCTCCTATCTCGCGGAGCAGGCCGCACGCGATGCCCGGTCGAACGCCACAGACCCCTTCGAGATCGACATGTGGACGCTGCATTCCGGAGCGACGTACGCGCTGACACATCACTTCCGCGGGAAGGAGGGCTCGTCCTTGGACCAGTACGTTCGCACGGCCAACGACATCCTGTTCAATCCCGAAGCGACCGTCGACCAGGTCGAACAGACCTACGAAGAGCGTGCCGAGGCAGAGACCGACGGCGACGGTCAGACGGGTCTGGAAAGCCAGGCGGCGCTGGCGCAGATCGAACAGGTGAGTCAGGACGTCCGGGCCAAGGCCGACCAGTTCGAAGAGCGCGAAGCCACGTTGCGAGAGCGGTTCGCACAGGCCGAACAGTAGGGAACAGACTTCTTCAGCCCGTCAGTATTCTTCCCTCTCCAAGACTGGGACGACCAGTTGGTTGCCCGGAACATGTAGATCGGCCATCAGCATTTTGTGCAGCTATCCATCCAGTCTAGGTGTATCATGTCTCAACCGCCCCAGAATACCGAGTCTCCGTCGGCTGACGGTGACGAGGAGTCCCCCGCGACGCTCGATGGCCAACTCCACGAAATAAAACAACTCACTGCGACCGAGTCTGATATTCTCGAGGAGCTCGGTTTCTATTCGATACACGACCGCGATACATCTCGACTGCTGACTGTCCCTGTCGAGGCGGAGGCGTTCGACGATGTTGCCAAGGTGAAACAGTTCTATATCGATGATGGTGAGCAGCCGATGCTCGTCGTTCTCCCGCTTACTGCCTGACCGCGCGCACTTCTTCTGGTAATCCTCCTGGCGACATAGCTGAAAATCTCAGCACTTCGCCGCTTGTAATCACTTACAAGATCTTCTCATCGCTCTAGAAAAATACCAAAATTCTAACTATTTATCTCGGTCCGGTCGACGTAGTTCAGATGATGGCTCATGATGGTACCCGCTCGCTTCGATGTACGGCCCTCAAATTCAGCTCAGCTCGGCTCCCCAAGCGGTACATCCTGACTGCGGTCCTGGTCGTTGCGCTGCTCATACTGTCTACGGGCACAGTCAGCGCGCAGAGCGGATCCGGTCCCGGGACGGCATTCTGTGACACTGAGATGGCTGGGACGATCCAGAACCTCTTCACCATCATCCAGTTTGGTGGCCCACTCGTCGGCGGCGTCCTTGCACTCGGCGCGACCGTGGCGATGCCGGTGGTGCGCCGGTCGGACCGGAAGAAGGGGCTGCGCGCCGTCCAGATGCAAGGACTGCTCTGGGGGGTGATCGTCGCCCCGCTCGGGACGGAGATCGTCCAGTTCATCCTCAACAACGTCGTCGTCGGAGGGACCAGCTGTGGGTTCTGACAGCGCCTGGACGTTGGGCGGTCGATGCAGTCTCGTGCTGGTCGTGACGCTCGTCGCGGCCCTGGTCACCGCGACCGGAGCAGAGCCGACAGCCGCACATCCTCCCAACAGCACCGATCACAACGTCTCCAACGAGAGTTTCCACGGGCTGTGGTCGAAAGACGAGGACGCAGTCGGGGAGAACGCGACCATCCCCAACGGCTCGGCCCGCGAGCAACTCGCAGCCGGGACGGACATCCCCTATAATTCCTCACCAACGGCTGTTGCAAAGTGGAACCGTGGTGACCACCGAGACTTCCCGGACACGAACGCGTCGGTCTCGATCCATCCGCCGAACGCGACGCTGACTGACAAGCAGTTCATCAAGGATGCGTACGCAGAGATCTTCGCGATTCAACCGTCGACCCGAGCCCGGATCTCCCCGACGAAGCAACCCTACTACGTTGCCTCGAACGGGACGCTGCGTGGGGTGGTAGACTACCGGGTAGCGCTTCCGGAGACCAACAGCTCCGGTGACCGTCGGACTGTGTGGGCGGTCGCTGACCACGATATCAAGGGCACGACGCTGCTGGTCAGCGGGACTCCAGAGACTCGTCGGGATGGCGCGCACACACCGACGTTGGCCTACAACTTGGAGAACAACCTGGGGACGGACCACAAACTCGAGTTACGTGCGACGGTTTCAGCCAAAGTAGAGCGACGTAGACAAAGATGTACCTCCCGGAACGAGTCGGGAGGCTGTACCGGCTGGGCAACAGAGGATACCAAGCAGTTCACAGAGCAGGCGACGGTCACAGATTCACAGCAAGTCACGGAGTATGTTCTGACCGTCTCCGGCTTCATCGCCAGGTATCCAAACGGTGACCTCGGCGTTGTCGTCTACAAGAACCAGCCCTGGCTGGGATATAGCGTACCGAACGGAGAGGTCCGGGGTGTCTGGCGGTTCTATTCGGCCCGTGATACGGCGTGGGATCACCTTGTCTACAACACCAGCGATGGGAACCAGACAACGCACTCCCCGCTTCACCCACTTCAAGTCAATGCGTACCCGATCGAGACCGGGCCGACAGCCTCGCCGGTACGCAACGTCACGATTCTCGGCGCCTACGGCGAGACGGTTACTCCACCGACGCTGCCCGACGACATTCGGCTGGATCGAATGGAGGAACCGTACACAGCCAGCTACGGGATCGCCACCCGCGTCGCCACAGACGAACAATTGGAGACCATCCGAGCCCAGGGATTGGTACGCGGCGTGACGGTCACCCAGTCCACCGACGGGTTCTCGCGCGTTCCGATCCATGAAAGCAACCTCACCTTAGCAGTCCTTAACCAGACTGGCGAAACCGTCACCGTTCGCGCTCACTTGCAGGACAATCGGACGGGGGCAGCGATCGCAACTGTCCAGCGAGGCGGCTACTTGGTTATCGGCGGCCAGCGTGCAAACACCACGCTGAACGGGACGGTCACCGTCACTGTCGACCGCCCGCTCGGTGGCGTCTCGGCCCGGTACGAGCCGGGCAACTGGTGGAGCACACAGGTGGGGTACACCAGCGCGACTGCTACCGTCACCCTACAAGGGAGCGCGCTGGCGCTGATCGGCCGGCTCTTCCGGCTGCTCATCCCGGTCGCACTGTTCCTACTGGCGGTCTACCTCATCGACCGGGTCACCCGATGGCACATCTGGCCACCCTGGAGGGGACTATGAGAGACGGACGGATGGGCCGGTGTAGTGACTTGGCTACCCGAGCCGCGGCTACGTTCATCGTGACTGCTACCGTTGTGCTCCGGTTCGGCGACTCCCACGCCAATGCTCCACTCGTCGAAAGTGGGCTCGGTGACATCATCACAGGCGCGATCCAAGAGGTCCTCCGGCTGTTGTTCAGCCCGATCCGCGGGGTTATCGAAGAGCACGGTGACGCCGTCCTCCAGACGGTCGTCGGGACACCGCATCCGGATGCCGTCTTCAGCGCCCCCGCGAACGACGCGTGGCCGGCGATCTACGAGTACTACTGGCAGACGTTTTTTCCGCTGAGCCTGACGCTGTTCGGGTTGGTCATCGGCTTGGTCATCTTCCTTGAGTCGACCAGCCACCTCTTCAGCAGCTACCACCGGTCGAAGCTGAAAAAGCGGGCCTTCGCCGGCCTGCTCGGACTGCTCTCGTGGTGGTGGATCGCCGCGCTCTCCTTGCGGTTCATGGACACACTGGCGCGATTTCTCGTCCCCGCAGTCTCGGATATCACTGTCTTCCAGACGCTCTCGTTCTCGGGGATGGGCGTGCTCGGGACGGTCGTCGCACTGACAGCGAACTTCGTCCTGTTCATCCTCATCGGGCTGATCTACCTCGCGCGCCATCTCGCGCTGTACCTGTTCGTCCTGTTGATGCCGCTGCTGATCGTGTTCTGGATCCCCGGAGTCGGTCCGTTCCGGCTAGCCTCAGCGTTCATGAAGAAACTGGCTGGTTTCTACGTCCCGTTCCTGTTCATGACTGTCCCGGTGGCCCTACTCTTCCGGCTGGGTGACCTCCTCGGCACGAGCGTGGGGCCGTCGGCCGGAGAATTCGGCGCCTGGTTGACGGCGCTCGTAATTCCGCTGTTGGCGGTCTTGTCGCCGTTTATTTTGTTCTGGCAGGCTGGGGCGCTGTTCTTCATGGCTGACCGGGCCTCCAAGTACATGTCTGCCCAGCGCGCTCAGCGGCGGGTCGCGGGGGGACGTGACCGACTCCAGACGGGGCGGCGGGGCGGACGCAATCTCGCCCGCGGGCTGCGTAACGAGCCCGCAGTGACCGGCAGCGGCCAGTACGTCCTCGACTCCGGGGAATCGCGTGCCCACGCAACCGGACGACGCCTCCGGTCGGCAAGTTCGCGTATCCGGGGTACGCTGCTTCCTGTGAGCGAGCGTACCGACGGTGAAGACGGCGGTCGCAGGGACGCACCTGCTTCGCGGGTTGAGCCAGGCAACGTGGACGGACGCGATGGCTTCGGCGACGAGGCCGGTCGGACGAACCGCGACCCGCTCCGCGACCCACGGTCCGACCAGTCCAGTGACTCGAGCGACATCGAGGATGCGGAGGACCGCTCATGAGTGGAACGCCAGACTCCGCAAAGCGAGTGCCGAAGGCGCTCGGGACGGACACCCAACTACTCGGGACATACTCACTGACTGACCTCGCCGTCGCGGGCCTCCCTGGCGTGGTGGTGATCCTCGTCACGCAAGTCGTTCTGCCGCCGTCGCTGTCCATCTATGGGGTTCCCGTCTCGACGCTCACGCTCCCGCTGGCAGCGGTGGCCATCGCCATCGGCGCAGTGTTCGTCTACCTCACGCCGGCCTATGTCACCAGCCTGGAGTGGATCCGGCTGTTCATCGGCTTCCAGCGTAGCGACGCCGAACTCACCCACGAGCAAGCCAAAGAGTACACTCACGTCGAACGGGTCTACCCCGAACACGACGCCATTGAGCGGCCCGACGGCACGCTTGTCGGCGCGGTCCGAGTCGACCCACCGACGATGGCGCTGGCGACCGACGAGGAGTGGCATCAGGCCAGCGACGCCTTCGCTGATTTCGTCAACACGACCCTGGAGTTCCCGATCCAGATCTACTCGACGACGCGGTCGTTCCCGGCCGAGGAATACATCGGCCACTACGGAGAGCGACTGACCGACCCTGATGTTGCCGAGAACGACCAGCTCCGGACGCTCATTGAGGAGTACACGGCGTGGTACGAACAGGAACTCGCCCAGCGCCAGATGACGATCCGGGACCACTACATCTTGGTTCCCGTGGGTCCCGACGAGGTTCGATACGAGCGCGCCAGCCTGCTCGACCGGCTGACTGGACTGCCGGTGGTTGGCCTGCTGGTTGAGGTCTGGACCGCTCCCTCTCAGTCGGAAGAGCGGGCCGCAATGGTGGCGGAGCTCGCCGACCGCCGCGAACGCGTCGCTCGCGGGATGCGCGACATTCAGGGCTGTGATACCCACCGTGTGCCCGCGACCGACCTCACCCAGCTCGTCGCCGAATACTGGACCGGCACCGACCGCGCGTACGGGACGCCTGAGGATGTCCTTCGTACGACACAGATTGTACACTCATGATCCGTGACTTACTGCCCCGGAGAGATCCGAGCGAGAACGGCACCGAATCCGAACCAACAGAGGACGCTAGCGGTGCCGACGAGGAAGACAAAGATACGGGTCCGGAGGAGATGTCGGACGCATCGGCGGAATCGACCGTCGCCGTCGACTACGAACGGGACGAGGAGGCTCTCCGTGATATCCCCGACATCCACCAGACTGTCGTCTCGCCGTCGACGATCACAGAGCAGCCAGGGAGACTCCAGACGGAAGGCGGCCAAGCCCAGACCATCTGGGTCGGGGAGTTCCCGGACGCACCGAGCGACGGCTTTCTCGAGCCGCTATATGCCGCAGCCGAGACACGGCAGACCGACATCAGCATCCACATCGACCCCCGGGATACCCAGGCGACACTGAACTCCCTGGAGAACAAGATCGAGGATCTAGAGGCGGACTACGAGTATCTCCAGGAGAAACACCGGGCGAGCGCGCGTGGCGTTCAGCGTGATCTTGAGGACCACCAGGAGATGTACGATGTGTTGCGGAACACCGCGATGCAGGCCTTCGACGTCTCGATGTATCTGACACTCCGGGACGACGAACGGGAGACCCTCCCCACCGAGGCCGTGACCACCCGGCTGCGCCAGGCGCCAACCAACCTGACGCCGATCGTTCCCCGCCTGGCACAACTTCAAGCGTTCACAGCCGCCAGCCCAGTCGCACGGGACCGTGGCGTCGAGGCGCTCAACAGCCGGACACCAATGCTCGGTGGCGCCGTAGGTGCGATGTTCCCGTTTGTCGCCGGCGCCTTCGCCGAGCCGGGCATCGAGTATGGGACCTACGCGCTGAACGCGAGCCCGCTTATCCTCGACCGGTTCCGGCGTGAAACCGGCTACTGTGCGATGGTGATCGGCCGGCTCGGGGCAGGCAAATCCTTCGCGACGAAGCTTCGGCTGCTCCGGCGGGCGATGTTCGACGGGGAGACGGTCATCATCATGCTTGACCCGATGCGCGGGTTCACCAGCGTAGCCGAAGCGCTGAACGCCGAGTGTGTCACAGTCGGCGGACGCCAGGGACTGAACCCCCTAGAACTCAAGCAGACGCCCGAAGACGTGCTCTCTGCAGCGGATGACATCGACCCATGGGGAGAGCAGATTTCCTGGGTGATGACGTTCTTCGCGACCTTTTTCGACCAGGTTGCCGACCATTCCCTCGGCGAGCGCAGTCAGACGCTACGCCGGGCCGTTCAGGAGGCCTACAATGCTCAGGGGATCACTCGTGACCCGACGACCCACAGCCGAGAGTCTCCGACTATCCAGGATGTTATCGATGTTCTGGAGGGGATGGTTGAGGATCCGGAGTCGTTCGGGTACGCCACCACTGGCGAACAGGAGGCCGTGCGGACTGACGCACAGTCGTTGTTGAAGGACCTGCGCCCGTCCTTCCGTGAGGACGGCGAACTGGCAAATCTCGCCCGGCAATCGGAATTCAATCTTGACTCGAAGGCACTCTACCTGGATTTGCATCAGGAGGAGGGCACCCAGGGGCGGGCGGAGACGAGTCTCATGATGCAGGTGCTGTTCAACAGTGTCTACGAGCGGGCCAAGCAGACCGACAAGAAGGTCGTCTTCTGTATCGACGAGGCCCATTATCTGATGAACGATGCCGTCTCTCTGGACTTCCTGGAGACGGCCGTCCGGCATAGCCGCCACTTCGACCTGAGTCTGGAGTTCATCACCCAGACCGGCGGGGAGTTCACGCTCACACCGGAGGCGCAGACGATCGCGAACCTGTGCTCGGTGTCGGTGCTGCACCGGATCAACGAGGAAGAAGAGAAGATCGCCCGGTGGTTCGACCTGAACGACAGGCAGGTCGACTGGGTGACGACCGCGAAGGCCGGCGAAGAGGAAGACGGCTACGCGGAGGCGCTTGTGGGGATCGACCAGGAGGGGTGGTTCCCCGTCCGGATCCGGGCCAGCGATGCCGAAGCGCGGGTGATCGATGGGTAGTCTTCACGGGGCAAAGGCGGCTCCACCGAAGGGGTCCTCTGTAGGCGGCACCAACCGCGTCAGTACCAGCACTAGGCTATTTGCCACTAGTCGGTGAACGGACGGTATGACGACTGCGGACTCACGGGCCACTCGACTGTATGTCTGTTCGTCGTACGAGACGACGATGAACGCAGACGTGAACGGTGCGGTGAACACCCGGCGAAAGATAACTTAGAGTCCTCCGACCGGGAATATGAGTAACGGCTGGTTGGCACAGCCCGGAGTCTCTCTGTTCGACCGTGAGAGCGGCCGGTTCACACCGAGAGAACACGGAGACTGCAAACCATAATATCCAACGCTCTGGATTTCTCCGCCCGAAGGCGGAGGAAATGTCAGCAACGATTGAGAGTTTCCATAGAGCCAAAGACCTGACGTACAATGTGTTGATATGGATATTGAACAAAATGTTGGCGGCCGTGATCGCCTTGCCCGTGCAGTGTTAGCTGTCGTATTGACCATCGTCACGATACGTGCCCTCAAGCGTGGAAAAACGATGATTGGCCTCCTCGCGGGGCTCGGTGCTCTCGGGTTCGGATTCAATGCAACGACCTGTTTCTGTGGCCTGAACGAGACGCTCGAAATCGATACGACAAGCGAATAGACTGACAGGGCGCGGACCTCAAAACTCGATAATTGCGAATCTGGACCTGAGTGATGGCTGACCTGCAAACCCCCGAAGCGCGCATCGACGGCCTCCAGGAAGCTGCTGAGTGACTTGGGGAAGCGCCGACAATTGAGCAGCACAACGAGCTCGACATTCGTTCAGCAGCGTCGACGATCGAGAAGGTATTCGACAGCTGGTTAGCCGCGCAGGAAGCCGCGGGGGTAGCGCCGACAATGGAGCAGTATACTGAGACAGAACTTGAAGCTGCAATCCGTGATGTGAACGGCCGCGTTGACGGGCTTCTCACTGAATCAAAGTACAAGGGCGCCCGTGACAGTTCGCACCCAACGAAGGAGACTATCCACTATCGGACTGAGAGTTTCGCAATCTTCCTTAACACGGTTCTCGAGGAGATCGAGTAAGCATCCGGTCTTGTGGAGCGGCGTCGAAACGGCACCCAGGATGTGATCTCACAGCTGGCGGGGGGATGTTGGGTTGTACTTCGGTCAGCCGGTACTATCGCCACCGGCTGGGTAGGCTTGCTGGGATAGAGCCAACCAACCGCTGCGTTCTGGTGATTTTACTTTCACTCTACCTGGCGACCATTTACCGGGAAACAATCACCAACTACGTGCATGATCACCGACGCCCGCGCGCTTCAAGAGGATTACATCCCCCACGACCTTCGCCATCGAGAGGGGCAGATCGACGCACTCGCTTCCAGTCTGAAACCGATTGCCCGCGGGCTATCGGGCGAGGACGTCTTTATTTTTGGCCCCAGTGGGAGCGGGAAGACCACGCTTGCGAAATACGTCGCCGACCAACTCGAACAAGAAACGCTCACGCTTCGTCGGGGGTATGTTAACTGTATCTCGGACCCAACGCCCACGGCGGTGCTCTCGACACTCGTTCGTGATGCCAACTTGGGCGCCCGCCGTCCGGATGGGACGCCCCGAAGCTACTATCTGGATCTGCTCCGTGAGGCCGACGATCAAATCCTTGCGATCATCGACGAGTGCAATGTCCTGGATGATTTCAGCCTCCTACGGGCGTTATACGCCATCGATGGCGTCACGATTGTCGCCATCTCGATCAGCGAAGATGACCTATTCAGTGCCGCCGATCTCCAGTCACAAACCCGGAGTCGCCTGCGGTCCTTCGGCACGCTTCGGCTGAGCGCGTACAGCCACGCCCAGATGGTCGATATCTTAGAGTATCGCGTCGACCACGGGCTGGATCGCGACCGGATCACAGACGAGGCAATCGACTATATCGCTGACCTTGCTGCCGGCAACGCTCGCGATGGGATTGCCGTCCTTCGCCGGGCCGCCCGCCGGGCCGCGGCTGATGGGCTGGCTATCGACCGGGATCTTGTGAAGACAGTTCGCGGCGACGCCCGAGCTGACGTTCGCCAACAGCGGGTCCGGTCGCTTGGCACCCACCAACGGACGCTGTACAATATCATTCAGGCCCACGACGAGATCCCTGCAGGCACACTGCATGATGAGTACGAGCGTCGGATACAGGAACCCCGGTCGAGGCGTCGACGTCGTGAGTATCTCAATGCGCTTGAGCAATACAGTCTTATTGTGAGTGACGGCGACGGCCGCTGGACGACTTACATGACCACCGAGCGAGCCGACTGAGCGATGGTCAAGCTCGGCAAATCCTGCCCTGCGCTGGGGCCCCACCAGAGCAGGGCTGTACCCGGTTTCGGAACGCTACCGGAAGTCTAGCGGAACTCTACCGGAACCGGCAATTTCGACTGAATCGCCCGATTTCAGGGCGTAGGGACGACATCGGTCTCTGGCGGAAACGTGCGCGCCTGAGCTTTTACAGGGGCGTCCATCGTCCCAGCCATGCCAACACTCCACCGCACAAGTGGCCAGGCGAACCGGACGACCAGGAAAATTGACGGAAACCGGGTCCACATCTCCGTGTGGACTGATGCGCCGGGCACAGAGTACGACGGTCGTCTCGAGTTGTACTACCCGGACAAAGCCGAATGGTGGGCGTTTGGCGTCCACGACGGGCGGCAGGCCGAGTTCCCGACGACCAATGCCATCGCGGGCGTTGCGACGGATCCAGACCTTCCTGCGTGGGTCCAGGAGATGATCCGGGTGGTTGAGCTGGAGGTGGCGGACTGATGGCCGCCGAACGTATGACCCCCGACAGTCCGCTGGGCGAACACACCCCGGCACTCGACCCGGGCCTGACGCTTCTCGAGACTCCTGGGCCGCGGTCGACGGCGCTTCATCATGTCGCCCTGCAGGACGCGATGGACTGGGCCGGGCCGATTTACTGGCTCGACGCCCGGAACACGGCGTCGACGTACACGCTTCACACCATCGCACCAGACGAGACGACTGTCGACCAGCTCCGGATCGCCCGGGCGTTTACCGCCTACCAGCACGTCTCGCTGATCGAGCGCATCGTCAACACCGTCAGCCCTCGGACGGGCGGGCTGATCATCCCGAATCTCGCGTCGCTGTACCGCGACGATGACATGCCCGACCACGAGGCCGAGCCACTCGTCGAGAGTGTGCTTGAGGCGCTCGCGGCGGTCGCCGACGCCTACGACATCCCCGTGCTGGTGACCGACGCCGGGCCAGCTGACGCACTTGCCGACCAGCTCCAGGCACACGCCGACCAGCGGATTCAGTGTGAGCAGACGGGCATGGGCTATCGCTTCGAGGGTGATGATGTCGAGACGACCGTCTACTGGCAGGATGGGGCCTGGCAGACGACCATCCCCTACTGGGTCGAGCTGGTCGGCGCCGTCGACGAGACGTCGGGGATCACTCTGGATCCCCAGACCACGCGCTTCGCGGTAGAGGGCTAACGATGGGGCGGACCAACCCTACCTACCGGGACTTCCTCGACCGGTTCGCCGAGCACCATCAGGGGTTCCGACGTGGACTCCGGCGAGAATACACCGCAGACTTTGATCGGTTATTCGACCATGCCCGGGCCCACGCTGACGCGGCCGGGTATCACAACGCCACCAACCCCGAGGTAGCGGTACTCCTGTCGATCCTGCTGGCCCATGAGCACGAACTCCGCCAGCTCCGAGAGCAAGTGGACGAGTCGACGGACGGGGGCCGACGGTAATCATGCCGCTGCTCACCTGCGAGTTTGACGATGGGACCGTCCGGGAGTGGCACGCGACGGCGGATGGTGTCGAGCAGCGGACGACCGACGACTACACACCGGCCTGCTACGTCGATGGGCCCACCGATGCGCTCGACAGACTTCGGACCAGGCTTCGGACCGACCCGAAGGTGACGAGCACTGGCTTCGAGGAGTGGTATCCCTCGCTTGCGGCCCGGGAGCGGACGTCCGTCCTCCGGGTCGACCTGGAGCGAGCGACGGAGGTCCGGGCGCTGGCCCAGGAGATCCGCCACCAACACGAACCGGCGGACGTCGCTCCTGGGACCTTTCGTCTCTATAACGTCGACCTTGCACCACAATTCCGCTATTGTGTCGAGACCGGAACCAGGCCCGTCCCGGCGCGGGACTTGGACGTCCTTGACCTGGCTGTCCCAGAGACAGCACTCCGAGATGGTGATATTACCGCACTCACCGCTGACGGAGACTCGCTCGGGGATGCCCCCGGCTCCGTCTTGGAGACACTCAATCGACGCCTCGCCGAGCGCGACCCCGACGTCCTTTGTTGTTCGACTGCCCAGGTGATCCCCTTCTGTTACCAGCAAGCAACCGAGCACGGTATCGATGCATTCCAGCTGGGTCGTGTCCCCGGCTACAAGCAGCTGGCTGGGTCAAACACCTACGAGAGCTACGGCCAGGTCGGCCACTCACCCGCCCGCTACCGGGTACCCGGCCGGGCAACCATCGACCGGGCGAACAGCTTTCTCCTAAACGAATCTGGGATCCCCGGTCTCCTTGACCTGGTCGAGCGGTCGTGGCGCCCGCTGCAAGAGACTGCCTGGGGCAGTATCGGCACGATCCTCACCGCCATCCAGGTCCGTGAGGCGCTCGAACGGGGCATTCTTATCCCCTGGAATAAGTGGGACCCAGAGGCGTTCAAGCGTGTTGAAACGCTCCATACCGCCGACCGCGGCGGGTTCACCTTCGCCCCAGATGTTGGCATCCACGAGGACGTCGTCGAGGTAGATTTCGGCTCCCTCTATCCCAATATCATGGTCGAGTACAACATCAGCCCGGAGACAGTCTGCTGTGACTGTCATGAGACCGCTGACGTGCCGGGCATCGGGTACAGCATCTGTGACCGCCCGGGCTTCATCCCCGATGTCTTAGAGCCTATCATCAGCGACCGGGCGTCGATTAAGGACGACCTCGCGACCACCGAGGATCCCGACGAACGCGAGCGCCTGGAAGCCCGCTCGGATGCACTGAAGTGGATCCTCGTCTCCTGTTTCGGCTATCAGGGGTATCGGAACGCGAAATTCGGTCGCATCGAGTGCCATGAAGCGATCAACGCCTTCGCGCGGGAGATCCTGCTGGATGCAAAGGAGCGACTCGAGGAGGGTGGGTGGCGGGTGGTTCATGGAATTGTGGATAGTCTGTGGGTTCAGCCCGTGGCCGATAGCGAGCAAACGCCACTCCCGCAACTCGTCGCGGATATCTCCGACAGCGTTGACATTCCACTGGAGGTCGAGAACCACTTCGAGTGGGTCTGTTTCGTCCCGCGTCGTGATGGTGATGCAGGGGCACTGACGAAGTATTTCGGGAAAGTGGCCGACGAAGATGCGTACAAACTTCGCGGGATCGAAGCTCGTCAGCGGAGTACGCCGCGGTTCATCACGTCACTCCAACGCACGTTGATCCGGACAATCAACGCACACCGGACGCCCGAGGCTGTGGCGCGCCGCCTGGCCCGCGCAGTCAGCCGACTCGAACGTGAACAGGTCTCGCCTGCGGAGTTGGTTATCACCACTCGCGTGTCGAAAGCCAAAACGGAGTATCGCCAGCGGACACAGGCTGTTGCCGCACTTGAGCGTGCGGCACGTCAGGACCTGCACCGCCATCCAGGAGAAGACGTCCGGTACGTGGTCATCGACGACAGCCGCACCTCAGCCGAGCGGGTCGCGCTGGCCCATGAATCGCCGACGACCTATGACACAGACTACTACACCGAACTGGCGCTTCGAGCGGCACACAGCATCGTCGCCCCACTGGGCTGGGACCGCAGCCGCCTGGAGCGTGCACTCGAGGGGACGACCGCCCAACAACTGTCTGCATTCACCGGAGACGATGCCGTATAACACGCCGGCGGGCTGGCGCCTGCGAACCGATCGCACGCGAGGTGGGAGCCGCCGATGACCGGTCTCATCATCGACCGGCAGGCGCTGCGGCCCGAGACGGTCCCCCAGGATCTGGTCCATCGGGATGGACAAATTGACGCCCTCGCGACAGCATTCGACCCGCTCCGCCATGGGGTGCCCGGTGAGCATGTGTGCATCTTCGGGCCCACCGGCAGCGGAAAAACCACCCTCGCGAAGTACGTGACCGACCGGCTCACCGCAGCGACCACCCGCGTGGCGTCGGCGTATGTGAACTGTCTCAATAGCACAACGACGACCGGGACGCTTGCCGCGCTCGTCCGGGACGCTGGACTAGGCCGCCGCCCATCACCCGCCACGTCCCGGCAGTTCTACATCGACCGACTGCAGGGTGCCACCGACCCAGTTCTGGCCATCCTCGATGAAGTGACAACCCTCCCAAATATCGAGCTGCTGCGGGCCCTGTCTTCGCTCGAGCCGGTCACGCTGGTCTGTATCGGCGTTGACGAGGAGACACTGTTCTCGACGGCACAGCTCGACAGGCAAACACGGAGCTGCCTCCGGACATTCATCTTCCTCCGACTGGATGCATACACTCACGATGAGCTCGTCGACATCCTCGAATACCGGGTGACCCATGGGCTGGACACCAGCCGCGTCAGGACAGCTGCCATCGAGTATATGACAACGCTTGCGGCCGGCGATGCGAAAACCGCGATTGCGTTCCTTCGGCGGGCCGCCACCCAGGCCGCGCAGTCGGGTGGTGATATCGACATCGACTGCGTCGATGCCATCCGGGAGGAAGCCCGTGACACCCTGCGGACGACACAGATCGAATCCTTAGGCACCCATCAGCGTGCCCTCTACGAGGTGGTCCGTGACTGCGGGATGGACGGTATCAGTGCGACTGAGTTGCATACCCGGTATGAAGCCCGCGTCGATAAGCCCCATGCCAAGCGGACCCGCCGACGGTATCTCAAGAGTCTCGAAAAGTACGGGCTCATCGAGGCGGTGGGTGAAGGGCGTGCACGAGAGTACCGCTTGCCACCCTGAAAATAGGATCCAAGACTGGTCTGCTCGCCTCCAATCGATGCGCTGGGAGCAAAAAGGGGTCTCGCGTGTCCGGAACGAACCACCAGAGGGCACCACTTTCGGACATTCAGTGTCCGGAAGTCAAACCTTGATTTTAGCACGTAAAACTCCTCACGACTCGGAATAGCGAATTATCCGGCACTTCCGGACAGCCGGGCGACCCACTCTAGGGGCTCCGCCGACTTGGCTGACATAGGATGTCGACAAACCAGGTTCGTGGCCAACCACGGACACAGACCCTGACCCGCGACGGGATCGACTACAGCGTTCGCATCTGGACGGACACACCGGGTATCGATGCCGGCGGCCAGATCGAGCTCCGCCGGCGGGATGGGACAGCTGCCTGGACCTTTGCGGTGATCGACCGGGAGACTGCTGCCTATCGGTCAACAACGACCGTCGAGGATGCCGCTCTCGACCCACAGATACCACAACGCGTCCGGGGTGTACTTCGCGAGCTTGGGTTCACCACGGTTCGGAGGGGAGACAATGAGTGAGACCGTCTTCCCCTATCCTGGCGGGAAATCTCGGTTTGCATCGTGGATCCTCGACCACGTGCCCGAGCACACCTGTTTTGTCGAGGTCTTCGGCGGGGCCGCTGGGGTGTTGGTAAACAAAAATCCCGCGACCAGTGACGTCGAGGTCTACAACGACCGCGATGGTGACTTGGTCCATTTCTTCGAGGTGCTGCGTGAGCACCCCGAGGAACTGGTCGCGTATCTGGAGGACGTCCCCTACGCTCGTGAAGTGTACGAGACGTGGGTCGAGCGCTTCTATAACGGCTATCGTCCGGAGGATGACGTTGCTCGTGCTGGCCAATTCTTCGCGCTCCGGTACTTCCAGTGGGGCGGTGGCTATGCGGGCCCGAACGGATTCGCAACGAGCAAACAGCGCAGCCGGGCAACCAGCTTCCGCAACAAGATCGACCGCTTGGAGCGGTTTGCCGACCGGTTTGATGATGTCGTTATCGAGCATCGTGACTGGCAGGCGCTGCTCGAGCAGTACGACAGTCAGGAGACGGTGTTCTATCTTGACCCACCGTACGCCGGTCAGCAGGAGTACTATCCGATCGAGAATATTGACCACGAAGCGCTTACGGATACCATTCAAAACCTCACCGGCGAGTGGCTCCTGTCCTGTGAGCACGTTCCAGCCACCCTGGCGGACTATCCGACGATCAGTCGGGCCGAAAATCGGTTCATCGGAAGCGGGGAAAATGATGGTGCGAAATCTGCCCACGAACGATTGGTGCTTAGCACTGGGTGTTCAACAGAGGAGAGGGAGGCAGAGGCAAGGTAGTCACATCTACCTGCTGGAAGTAGAAACCAAATCAGGTCGTGAACGACGGATACTAGTTTTATATATGAAGTCTTATATACAAACTATAATTTAGTATAAATAAAAACAGCGAATCACACTAACCTGATAATCCGTCATGAAGAATAAAAATAGCTTTTGTGTGGGGAACAGTCTGATATCCAAAAACAGGATAGAACGAAACGCGGGCTAATAAATGTCAGAAAGTAATTTTTCTAAGGTGAAATAACAAAATAAATAATTGCGCGTACGGGAAAAACCGATCTTTGTATAAATAAGAAAAATAAGTGGATAATCGGCTATTCGAACAATAATAACAAAAATGCCATAATATAAATAATAATATTGTCATATACGACTGCCTGAAGTAGAGGTGGTAGTTGGCTCAATTTGAAACGCCTATTTCAAGCACCGCCGTATTCCAATTTGAAAAGATCGTTTCAAGCAACGTGGCACCCTTGCACTCGAGGGCGCCGTTGGGGGTCGGCCTTCTTTTGATTCCATAGGCAGACCCCCTGTTTTCGGTTGGAGGGTGCTGACCCGGCCAGGCGCGAAAACGTCGCCACCCGACAAGAGTCAGCTAAATTCCGATGTATGCGTCGTCAATCCTGTCCAAACCTGCTTTGTGTCTTCAAGGGCCTCGACATCTTTGAGTAGCAGGGCTGTCACGAGAACCGCCACACCCGAGCGGTCAGTGATATACTGCAGTAGATCCGCCAGCCATCGGCGTCAAGCATCTCGGTTGAGTCTATGAGTAGGAGTGAGAATCGATCTGCCCACGAAGCTGTTCCAGCTCGTCACGGAGCGTGCTCAACTCCCTCACTCGATCTGCAGAGTCACTGAGTTCCACTGCAGACTGCCTTGTTGTACGTACCTTTCTCCGGCCAACGCCGCTCGTCGGCGCGTTTCGTATTAAGAAATATTCTGGATGGCACTATAGTCAAACACGTCCTGTCTGTAGGCGGATCTGGCTTTGCTCCAGTGTGGTAGTCTCTTGCAAGGCTGCATCGGATTATTTCCCGGTTTCGTAAAAACAGTTGCTGTTGCCCCAGTCGTTATAGTAAATTAGAGGTATCTCTTCGTTCCCCACCAGCCGTCACGGGTACAGAGAATTGGAACCAAAGATTTCTCAATAGTGAATGGCGAGAATCTGAACTAAGATACTCAAGAAATACTCCGTGAAAGAACCAATAATATCAACTCTCCCTTGAAAATAGACATTAATTCATGATATAAGCTAATTCACTGGGTCATCCTTCACCGTCTAATATTCGGGCCGAGCGACCCCTCAATTATCGTTCGGTGGCGCTATCCGATCCGGATCGACCGTAGAGCGTGTTTTCTCTCTCGCCCGTTATTGGTCCATGGTCTCGTATAACACGATCTGATTTCTTATTGGGAAAAACACTAAGTAAGTGGCTTGTTGTTTTATCGCGTATGGCTGGAAACAAATCCGATGGGCCGGTAAAATCGGTTCACCACCTGTTCCAGATCGTCGATATCCTCCACAAACAGGACGGGGCGGGTGTCTCACAGATCGCAGACCAGGTCCCTCTCTCCAGGGGGTCTGTATATAAACACCTGAAGACGATGCAGCGCAATGGCTACGTCATCAAAAAAGAGAATGGGCAGTACCGGCTCTCCTTTAAATTCTTCATGCGCGGCGGGTACGTGCGTGACAATAATGTGTTGTGTCGGCGAGCACGCCCACACACCGTGGATCTTGGTGAGAAGACTGGGGAGCCGGCCCACTTCATTGTGAAGGACGGCGATTATGGGTATCTCGCTTATTCTGTGAACGACAAATATGGGATTCGAGAGGATGTGGATCTTGGGACACAGTTTCAGCTTCATCAGTGGGCAGCAGGCAAAGCGGTCCTTTCGCTGCTTTCTGATGAGACAATCAAATCCATCTACGACACGTCGTCTCTCGAAGGAAAAACGGAGAACACGATCACCGATATCGACGAATTGCTCGAGACGATCGAAACCGTGCGCGACCAGGGGTATGCTCTTAATCACCAGGAGTATCAAGATGGAGTCATCGGTGTCGGAGCAGCAGTCCAGCATCCGGATACCGGCTCATTAGGAGCATTCAGTATCAGCGTTGCCGGCCCTGCGGCCCAAGCCGGGAAATCGATGGAAGAGGAGCATATCGATGCCGTTGTGGAAACGGCCAATCAGTTCGAGTTACAGCTGCGCTTCCAAGAAGGATAAGACAATGGGTCGGTCTGTACTGACCGGCAGAATGATATGAATCCCCCTTGGATCGCCGGTACTGATGTTCGACAAAGTGCTCGTGGCGAACCGCGGGGAGATCGCGGTCCGCGTCATGCGCGCCTGCGAGGAACTCGGTATCGACACCGTCGCTGTCTACAGCGACGCTGACAAACACTCGGGCCACGTCCGCTACGCCGACGAGGCATACAACGTCGGCCCCGCACGCGCGGCTGACTCCTATCTCGACCACGAGGCCGTCATCGACGCTGCCCAA